>JAAYLO010000141.1 GCA_012521855.1 Halanaerobiaceae bacterium | reverse complement strand
GTGTCACATATGTTTGACTTCTCTAGAAAATACAACTAAATAATATTAATTAATACTTGAATAATTTAAAAAAATATAATATAATAAATTTAGACAATAATGACACCGGTGTCATAAACGCAATATCGTATAGGGGGGGGATATATTTAATGCTAACTAAATTAAAGTTTAATGAAGATGGAACTATGAAGTGGTTTCCTGGGAACACAATTGTCAGCAATTTATATGATGATGAAAAATTAATGGAAGCGATATAGAGAATACAAAGAGAATATAGACAGTTACCATTTTCATATAAATATTCGCTGACTCCGGAAGAGTCAATTCATATGACAGTTTTTGAGTTGTTATGTCATTTTAACAGGAAACCTGAAGATTGGAGCAGTAAATTAGAACTGGATGAAGATCTGGAAAAACTAGATACCCATTTTTATGATAAACTGTCCAGTATAAAATTCCCGTCAGGTTTTGAAATGCAGCCTGCTCGTATTTCCGGTACAAATATAGAGGTAAATCCTGTAGATGAAAATACACGTAAATTATTAAAGGATTTAAGAGAACAGCTGGCAGAAGTAACAGGGGTCCGTTTTCCAAATCATGATACATACCAATTTCATATTTCCTTTGGATATAGAATTCATGATTTGACGGAGGAAGAAGAACAGGAAATAAAAAAGTTAAATGAAACTCTTAACAAAGAAGTAGTCAGCAAAATTGGGGCAATAACTATTAAAGAAGTGTCATATACGGTATTTGAAGATATGTCTAAATTTGTTCCTTACAACCCCGGTGCGAGGATGCAGTTAAGGGTTGAGAAAGGATATAAATAAAAAATGAGGAGGAAATGAATATGAAAAAAGAAGTAGTTTCATTAGTAAGTTTGTTTTGCATGTTATTGTTGTTTTCAGTTGCGTGCTTTGCCCAGTCTAATGTTATTCTGGATTTTATGACAAATTCACCTGCACATGTCCTGGAAGCGTACAAAGAAGTAGCAAAAAGGTTTGAAGATGAAACAGGTATTACAGTAAGAGTTACCGGGTATGGTAAAGATTTTGAAGCATTGATGAAAGCAAAAATGGCAACTCAAGATTTGCCTGATATGTGGATGACACATGGGTGGTCTGTTGCAAGATATAGTGAATACTTAGAGCCTTTAAATAACCAGCCATGGTTTGATAAAATCAGCGGGGCTATCTTACCGGTTATATCAAATGATAATGGGGAAATATTTGTTTTACCATTAGATGTAGACAAAAGCGGAGTTTTATTTAATGAAAATGTTCTAAATGAAGTAGGAATTGATATTGATGATTTAAAAACATGGGATGATTTTGTACAGGCATTTGAAAAAATTAAAGCAATAGGAAAAATACCGGTAGGTATGGGAGGAAAGGATCCGCGAAATATTGCTCAATTTTTAGATGTTATGGCTTCTCAAGTGCTTATTAAAGACCCTTCTAATAACTTTGCTGAAGAATTACTTAACGGAACATTTGATTGGAGTAATTGGGATGCTATGAGTGAGTTATTACTTAGCTTATCTGAAAATGGATATTTGAATAAAGACATATTAACAGCTGACGGGCCAACAGTGAACCGGCAAATGGCTTTAGATCAAATAGGGTTCATGTTCGTAACAAATTCTGCCGTACAGGAGATGAGGGAATATAATCCTGATGTAAAAGTAGGATTTATGCCACTTCCTTCAATTCATCCAGGTACAGAACCTATTTTCATAGGTGGTGAAAGAAATGCAGTAGGTGTTTGGAAAAATACAAAAAATAAAGAGGAAGCATTGAAGTTTCTTGAATTCCTGGCAAGAGAAGAAAATATGAGCACTATAGCAAAAGCACAGGGTCAGATGGCTGCATTTAAAGATGTAAGTGTTGACCTGGGTATTTTGACCAAATATTACGAAAAATATGCTGATGTTGAAATACAACCATATTTTGACCGTGTCTATTTGCCGAGCGGTATGTGGAGTACATTGCAACAGGTTGGGGCTGGCCTAATATCAGGGGGTTTATCTGTAAAAGATGCCAGATTATTGATGGAGCAGGATTACAATAGACTCAGGTAGTAGTTTATAATACTATTATTAAAAGCCAGAGTTTCTATAAATTTATAGAAACTCTGGCTTATTGAAAGGATCGTGGTATTATGAAAAGTAAAGAATACCGGTTGTATTTATTTTTACTACCAGCGTTTATAATGTTTACTTTGTTCGTATTTATACCTTTATTTGAGGGAGTGAGAATTTCTTTTACAAATTGGAATGGATATTCTCAAACATATAGATATGTAGGATTATATAATTATAAAAGTTTATTTCAAAGTAAATTACTTAAAGTTGCAATTGTAAATACACTAATGTATGGGATTATTTGCACAGTAATTCAGAATGTGTTGGGATTGTGCTATGCTGTTTATGTTAATAAAAAATTTGCTCTTAGAAATTCGGTCAGATTATTTATTTATCTTCCTGCAATTGTTGCTGGGGTTATCATGGGATATATGATGTATAATATTTTTCAGTATAGTGGTGGTGCACTTAACGATATAATGGTGCTTTTTGGTGCAGAGAAAATAGACTGGCTTGGAGATGAAACTCGTGCAAAATGGATTATTATTATTGTAAATTCCATTCAATTTGTCGGAGTTTCCATGATGATTTATTTAGCAGGTTTACAAGGTATACCCTCACATTTGATTGAAGCTTCCATGATAGATGGTGCCAACGCATTTCAAAGATTCATAAAAATCAAGCTGCCATTATTAATACCTGCAATTTCGTCAAGTTTTCTTATAAATATGATTGGCGGATTGAAGTTATTCTCAATAATTTTTGCATTAACAAACGGCGGACCGGGTATCTCTACTCATTCAATGGGTACAGCTATTAATTATCTACATTTCGCAAATGAGAATGCTGGACAGGCTGCAACTGCAGGACTGGTGCTTTTCTGTTTAATCTTTTTTATCTCTCTGGTCATGAATAAATATTTCCAAGGAAAAGAGGTTGAAATGTAATGAAAAAGAAAGGATTGTTTTATAACCTCTTGGGTATTTTTATTATATTGTTTCATTTTCTTCCGATATATATTACATTAATGACATCTCTTAAACAAAAATCAGATCTAAGTTCAAGATGGCTTCCGCCTAATTATCTTAATCTGGATAATTTTAGGTTCGTATTGGAAGATAAATTGTTTTTCCTTGCGGTTAGAAATACATTCTTAATTACTATTTGTTCTTCTATTATTGTAATCTTAGTTGGAGCAATGACTGGTTACGTACTTGCCAGAAAAAAAGGATGGATATCCAGCTTTATGTTGATGCTCACAATGGGAGTAATGATGGTTCCGACTATTAGTTTAATTGTGCCATTATATAAAGTAATGCTGACTTTACAAGGAATCAATACTTTCTGGGGAATTATTCTATTAATTTCTACCCAGTATTTACCTATCAGTATCATTATATATTCTAATTTTATAAAGAGTATTCCGATTGATTTAGATGAAGCAGCTGAGATAGATGGCTGCGGGAAGGTGAGTACTTTTTTCCGTATTATTTTGCCTCAACTTGGTTCTGTGACTACCAGTGTTATAATATTAAATGGAGTAAAAATGTTCAATGAGTTTGTTTTTGCTTTATATTTCTTACAAACACCGGATAAAAAAATGGTTACTACCTATATTTCATCATTCTTTAGTGAAGTTAGTAATTTAAATGTAGCATCAGCTGCTGCATTATTGGCGATATTGCCTGTAGTTTTAGTTTATTTATCACTTCAAAAGTATTTCATTCATACAAGTATAGAATCTATGGGGAAATAAATATTTATCAGTTAAACAGATACCGATAATTGTTATGCTTTAGTATTAAGTATTTTATCTGGTATCTGGTTTTTTTTATACAGGATAAGATTTGTGTTTTTATAAATGATAATTTGTAAAAAAAAGAATGCTAAATATGTTTTATAAAATAATGATTAACTTGACACTATCCTATTGCTTTTGCAATTTGACAGGGAAAATTAATTGAGTTATACTGATACTGAGCGTAAAAAATACATTAATATATATAGGGGGAATAGATACAATGGGAAAAGTAATGAAGACCATGGATGGAAATACTGCTGCTGCTCATGTGGCTTATGCCTTCACTGATGTAGCTGCTATCTATCCAATTACTCCATCTTCACCAATGGCTGAATATGTTGATTTATGGAGTGCCCATGGTCGCAAAAACATTTTTGGACAGAGAGTAAAATTAACTGAAATGCAGTCAGAAGGAGGTGCAGCCGGTGCAGTACATGGTTCATTGGCTACAGGTGCCTTAACCACAACCTTTACTGCATCACAGGGATTGCTTTTAATGATCCCGAATATGTATAAGATTGCCGGGGAATTGTTGCCGGCTGTTTTTCATGTCAGTGCCCGTACTCTGGCTACACATGCCCTTTCAATTTTCGGGGATCATTCTGACGTGATGGCTGCCCGTCAGACTGGATTTGCAATGCTCGCTTCAGGCAGTGTACAGGAAGTTATGGATCTGGGAGGAATAGCACATCTGGCTGCTATTAAATCCAGCGTTCCCTTTTTACACTTTTTTGATGGTTTCCGTACTTCTCATGAAGTACAGAAGATTGAGGTACTGGATTATGATGACTTAGCTAAGTTAGTTGATTATGAGGCTATTAAGAGATTTAGACACAATGCTTTAAATCCTGAACGTCCGGTTACCAGGGGTACTGCTCAAAATCCTGATATTTTCTTCCAGGCCAGGGAAGCATGTAATAGATTTTATGATGCTGTGCCTGATATTGTTGAGGAATACATGAATGAGATCAGTAAATTAACCGGCAGGGAATATCATCCATTCAATTATGTTGGTGCAGAGGATGCAGAATATGTGATTGTTGCAATGGGTTCTGTAACAGATACCATTGATGAAACAGTAGAATACCTGGTAAATAAGGGAGAAAAGGTAGGACTGATTAAGGTTCGCCTCTATCGTCCATTCTCAGAGAAATATTTTATGAAAGTATTACCTGAGACCGTAAAGAGGATTGCTGTTCTTGACAGGACAAAAGAACCTGGTGCAGTTGGAGAGCCTCTATACCAGGATGTAAGAAGCCTGTTTTATGATAAAGAAAATGCTCCGATGATTATTGGCGGAAGATATGGTTTAAGTTCAAAGGATACAAACCCATCGCATATTAAGGCAGTATTTGATAACCTGATGGCAGATAAGCCAAAGAATGGTTTTACTGTAGGTATTGTTGATGATGTTACCTTTACATCCCTTGAAGTAAAGGAGAAGATAAACACAGTTCCTGAGGGGACAGTCAACTGCAAGTTCTGGGGTCTGGGCTCTGACGGTACAGTTGGTGCCAACAAGAATGCTATCAAGATTATTGGGGATAAAACTGATAAATACGCCCAGGGTTATTTCTCTTATGATTCCAAAAAATCAGGAGGAGTAACTGTTTCCCACCTGCGTTTTGGAGATAAACCTATAAAATCTACTAACTTGATTGATGAAGCTGATTATATAGCTTGTCATAACGAGGCCTATGTAAATCAGTTTGATGTTATTGACGGTTTAAAGGATGGAGGTACCTTTGTCCTGAACTGTACCTGGAGCAAGGATGAACTGGAAGAGAAATTACCGGCCGGTATGAAGAAATATCTTGCTGAACATAACATAAACTTCTATATAATTAATGCTTTTGATATTGCTCAGGAAGTCGGTCTTGGCAACAGGATTAACATGGTAATGCAGACAGTTTTCTTTAAGCTTGCTAATATTATACCTGTTGATGAAGCCATCCAGTATTTGAAAGAAGCCATTAAAGATAGTTATGGCCATAAAGGAGATAAGATTGTAAATATGAACTGGCAGGCAGTTGACAGGGCTCTTGATGCTCTGGAAAAAGTTGAAGTACCTGCTGAATGGGCAAATATCAGTATTGAGGCAGCTGCCACACAGGAAGATGACAGACCTGAATTTATTAAAGACATTCTTGAACCGATTAATAGACAGAAGGGTGACGATCTACCGGTCAGTGCCTTTGTCGGCCGTGAAGATGGCCATTTCCCGCAGGGTACCAGTGCATATGAGAAGAGGAATATCGCAATTAATATTCCTGAATGGCAGATTGATAACTGTATCCAGTGTAATCAGTGTGCACTTTGCTGTCCCCATGCAGTTATAAGGCCGTTCCTTCTCAATGAAGAAGAGGTCAAAAATGCACCTGAAGGGTTTAAAACGAAGAAAGCTATCGGTAAACAGTTTGAAGGGCTGGAATACAGAATACAGGTTTCACCGCTTGATTGTACAGGTTGTGGTGTCTGTGCTGAAGTATGTCCTGCTAAAGAGAAAGCCCTTGTTATGAAACCAAATGCTACACAGGTTGAAAAAGAAAAAGATAACTGGGAATATGCGATTAATAAAGTTTCTGTTAAAGATGATTTGATGGATAAGTTTTCTATTAAGGGCAGTCAGTTCAGACAACCATTACTGGAGTTCTCCGGTGCCTGTGGCGGTTGTGGAGAGACTCCTTACGCAAAATTGATTACCCAGTTATTTGGAGACAGGATGTTCATTGCCAATGCTACTGGTTGTTCTTCAATCTGGGGCGGTTCTGCTCCGAGTACTCCTTATACAACCAACAGAGACGGCCATGGTCCAGCCTGGGCTAACTCTCTCTTTGAAGATAATGCCGAGTACGGTTATGGTATGTATTTAGGTATGGAGCAGAATAGAGACCGTCTGGCTGATAGAGCAAGATCAGTCATTGAAGCCAATCTGGGTGCAGATCTCAATGAGGCCTTGCAGAACTGGCTGGATAATAAAGACAAAGGTGAAGAATCTAAAGAAGCGACAGCAAAATTGATTCCTGTTCTGGAGAAATATGCAGATAAGAGTGAAGATGTTGCAGAGATTCTCGATATGAAGGAATATCTGGTCAAAAAATCACAGTGGATCTTCGGTGGTGACGGCTGGGCTTATGATATCGGCTTTGGCGGCTTAGATCACGTACTGGCATCCGGTGATGATGTAAATGTATTGGTCTTTGATACAGAGGTTTACTCAAATACCGGCGGGCAGTCTTCCAAATCTACCCCGACTGCTGCTGTAGCCAAGTTTGCTGCTTCCGGCAAGAGGATCAAGAAGAAAGACCTCGGCATGATGGCAATGTCTTATGGTTATGTATATGTTGCCCAGATTGCACTGGGGGCAGACATGAACCAGGCTATCAAGGCTATAAAAGAAGCTGAAGCATATCCAGGGCCTTCCCTGATTATTGCCTATGCTCCATGTATTAATCATGGACTGAGGGGTGGAATGAGCTGCAGTATAAATCAGGAGAAAAGAGCTGTTCAGGCCGGATACTGGCATTTGTACAGATTCAATCCTGAGCTGGCCAGAGAAGGAAAGAATCCATTTAGCCTGGATTCCAAAGAGCCGACTGAGTCATTCCAGGAGTTCATCAGAAGTGAAGTAAGGTATACCTCCCTGGAAAAAACCTTCCCGGAAATTGCTAAAGAATATTTCCAGAAGGCTGAGGAGGATGCCAGAGCCAGATATGAATCCTATAAAAGACTGCAGTTATCATATGAGAAAAAGGCAGAGTAGTTAAGTCTGAAAAAATGTGTTATACTTAGAGCAGTGGATTGCACTGCTCTTTTTTTATATATACTTCCGGCATACATTTAAAATATGCCGGAAGAGACCCGCTAAGCAGTCATCTATTATAGATGTTTGAAGAGAAAGGGTGTAATAAAAAACTTGAGAATAAAGGAGTGTTTTAAAAATGGCATTTATTCAATGTGATTTTTTTCAGAGGCTCTCAGATTGTCTACTTCCATGAATGTAATATTACCCCAGAAAAGACTTCTTCAGGAATCTAATGATAAATTTCCTGTTCTGTATCCGCTCTACGGTTTATCTGATGATCATACCGTCTGGATGAGAAGGACATCCATTGAAAGGTATATAGAACCGTTGGGGTTGGCGGCAGTTATGCCTCAGGTTCCCAGTTTATATCAGTGTTGTGGTACAGAGGATTTTCTTTATGAGGATAATATAGGGTTCAGGGATTTTTGCAGGGAACAGGGCATTGAGCTTACGCCCGGTACTCATGAATGGGGTTATTGGGATAAAAAGATACAAATGGTACTGGAGTGGTTCATGGAAGGTAAGCAGGATTAAAGATTTAAGATATAGTTTTTAATCACGAAAACAGTGGAGGGATAGAAAATTGACCCATAAAAGTATCAGTAAATATATTGAAAAGGCAGATACTGAGGGGGCAAAGAGAGGGCTTATAATACTGATATTTGTTGCCTTTATATCACTGGGTTTACCCGACGGTCTTCTTGGAGTAGCCTGGCCCGATATGAGGGCAGGGTTCGGCCTTTCTCTGGATGCCCTGGGAGTGCTCCTGGTAGGCTCTACTACAGGATATCTGGTTTCCAGTTTTTTTAATGGTGTATTGTTGAGGAAAATGGGGGTAGGGAGACTGCTTTCCGGAAGCTGTTTTTTGACCGGACTGGCCCTTCTGGGGTACACCTTGACTCCGTTCTGGTGGCTTTTACCCTTTCTCGCTGTTTTATCAGGACTGGGTGCCGGGGGTATTGATGCCGGACTAAATACTTATGTGGAGGAAAAGTATGGGGAAGGCCTGATGCAGTGGATGCATGCCTGTTTTGGTATAGGGGTAACACTGGGTCCTGCCATTATGACTAAAGGCCTTGGTCTTACGGGAAGCTGGCGTACCGGATATATAGTTGTCTGTATTATCCAGTTTTTTTTAGCATTGCTCTTTTTTCTATCTATTTCTTTATGGAGTGATGGTGAAGAAAGGGGACTGGATAATCTTGAGGCCGAAAATGATTTTGTTAAAGCAGAGGAAAATGCTTCTGATTTCAGCCTGATTATGACTTTAAAATATTTGCCGGCCTGGTTGAGTATTGCTCTGTTTTTTGTCTATACAGGAATTGAATTTTCTTTAGGGCACTGGTCCTATACATTATTGACAGAGTCCCGGGGAGTAAATCCTGAGATTGCTGGACTACTGGTAAGCGGGTATTGGGGCTTTTTCACAATCGGCAGGATTCTGGCGGGATTTCTGGCCTACAGGTTCCGTAGTGAGAGTCTGCTTAAAGGGGCAGTATTGTTGGGATTAAGCGGTTCTTTACTTTTGATTCTGAATTCGGGAGCCTGTTTGTCTTTTCTGGCACTGGCTATTGTCGGGATAGCTATAGCCACGATCTTTCAAGCACTGGTTTCCAGCACTTCCGGGCGGGTGGGGAAAGAACATACTATCAATACTATTGGTATGCAGATGGCTGCAGCCGGTCTGGGAGGTGCTTTTCTCCCCGGATTAGCCGGTATCCTGGCCAGAAATATATCTCTGGAAATCATTCCCGTGTTTCTGGTGCTTCTTTTTCTTGTCTTCTCAGGATTATATAGGTTTACAGCTTACCTGGTCAGGGAAAAAGAAAAGGCAGATGATTCTGGAAAAGAGATTTCTCTTGACAAATGAGTATAAGGCATATATAATAAGTAATTGTCAGAGGAGTTATTCGAACACTTTTGACAAGAGAAAAATTATCTTATACGTGCCCGTAGCTCAACCGGATAGAGCGTCTGACTACGGATCAGAAGGCTGAGGGTTCGACTCCTTCCGGGCACGCCACTTTGATTTCAGATTTATTCAGGAGGACTTACACCCTGTGTGAGTTTGTTTTATGAAAACTGATGAAGATTTTATGAGATTTGCTATAAAAGAAGCTGAAAAGGCCCTGGAGATCGATGAAGTTCCTATCGGGGCCATAGTTGTCTGTGATGGTGAAATAATAGGAAAGGGTTATAATCTTAAAGAAAGGGATTCTGATCCTACAGCACATGCTGAGATTATCGCCCTGAAAGAGGCGGCACGGAAACTGAAAACCTGGCATCTGGATAATTGTGATTTGTATGTGACAATTGAGCCCTGTCCCATGTGTGCAGGTGCTATTGTCCAGGCCCGGATCAGAAAACTGGTCTTTGGTGCTTATGATTCAAAGGCAGGTGCTGTTGGCAGTCTCTATAATATTGTAGAAGATGAGAGATTAAACCATCAAGTAAGTGAGCTTAAAGGCGGGGTTCTGGCTGCTGAGTGCAGAAAACTGGTCCAGGATTTTTTTAAGAAACTCAGGAATAATTGATATAGATAAAAAAACCCATACTGGAAGGGTGGGTGAGTCTGGCTGAAACCGCTCGACTCGAAATCGAGTAGACATACAAAAATGTCTCGAGGGTTCAAATCCCTCCCCTTCCGCCATATTAAGAGGCAATATGAGAGGTAAGTAATAAGAGGTAAGAAGTCAGAAGCCAGAGGTCAGATGTAAGAGTTAGGGAGCTTTAAAGTGGATTAATGTAACATCCTACTACCTACTTCTGAGTTCCTACATCCCATTTCTTATTACCGATTTCCGGCCTCCTACTGCCTATATCCAACGTGGAGAGGTGTCCGAGTTGGCTTAAGGGGCTCGCCTGGAAAGCGAGTGTAGGCTACCGTCTACCGAGGGTTCGAATCCCTCCCTCTCCGCCATTAAATTTGTATTAAAAAATAAAAAAGTTTGGCCGTACTAGATGGGGCGGTAGCGGTGCCCTGTAACCTGCAACCCGCTATAGCAGGATCGATGCCGCGCTGAGGGTCTATTCTTTTGGGGTCTGGCCCTGGTAAGTGGTGTTGACAGTCGGGTCTTACGCAATGGAGCTTTGTGAACCCCGTCAGGTCCGGGAGGAAGCAGCGGTAAGCAAATGTCTTCATGTGCCGTAAGGGAGCCTGGCTCGAGCTAACTGTCAGGGTAACGCCTGGGGGGATAGATTCGATGCAGGTGTACGGCCTTGTTTTTTTATAGGATTTGTTCCACAGATTGTATTCTCCTTGCAGGAGTTTTTTAATTTATATAGAAGTCTTTATAGAAGATAGTAAGGATAAATAACAAAATACATGAAGGTGAAGCAGATGGCATTTCTATCTCTCTACAGAAAATATAGGCCGCAGAATTTTGAGGACCTGGTGGGCCAGAAACATGTGATTAAAACCCTGAAAAATGCCCTTGAGAATAACAGGATTGCTCATGCATATCTTTTTGCCGGCCCCAGGGGGACAGGGAAGACTTCTACTGCCAAAATATTTGCACAGGCCTTAAATTGTGTGGAAGGACCGACTGCTGAACCCTGCGGTATATGTGATAACTGTCAGATGATACAGTCTGGACAATCGATAGATGTTATTGAACTGGATGCTGCTTCAAACCGGGGAATAGAAGAGATCAGGGATTTGCTTGAAAAGGTTAAGTTCTACCCCGGTGAAGGCAGATATAAAGTATATATTATAGATGAGGTGCATATGTTACCCAAAGGCGCCTTTAATGCACTATTAAAGACTCTTGAGGAGCCGCCGGAAAATGTTGTATTTATTCTGGCAACTACTGAGCCTCATAAAGTTCTTGATACAATTTTATCCCGCTGTCAGCGTTTTGACTTCAGTTTGTTATCATCGCTCGATATCAAAAAAAGACTGGAGTACATTTGTAAAGAGGAGAAAGTGGAATATGATGAACAATCTCTCAGCTTAATTGCTGCTGCCTGCAATGGTGGATTGAGGGATGCAATCAGCCTGCTGGATCAGGCTATCTCTTATACCAATGGTAATTTGCAGGCCGCGGAAATCCAGGAAATGCTGGGAAAAGTAGATGCTGCAATCTTACAGGAATTCATGGCCGGTATTCTTGATAAAAACAGTTCTGCCGTTCTTAAGATGCTTAATGAAATAATCAGCAGCGGGAAGGGTATATCTATTTTTGTAAGGGATTTAATTGATTTTTTGCGTCAGGTGATGCTTTTTAAAGAGTGCGGCGGGGACTCAGGGATATTTAATTTTACAGAAGATACTCTTGCTGATATTGAAAAAACGGCCGGCAGGATAAATATAGAGGGCCTGATCAGGTTTCTGGAAATATTGACAGATGTAGAAAAAGAAATGGCTTTTACTGAACGGCCGAGAATCAGTGTGGAACTTGCCGTCATCAAGATGATATCTTCTGATCAGGAAAACCCTTATAATATACTTAAGGAAAGAATAGATGAACTGGAGAAGAGAATCAATAAATTTATAGAAAAAGGTTTTCCAAAAAAGGCAGAAGAAAATAGTAAAGAAAATGTTGAAATGGCTTCTGGAGATAGTGGAGAGAAAGAAGAAAACAGGAAAGAGGAAAAGGGATTCAGTATTGATGATGTAAAGAAAGTATGGCCTGAGATCCTGAAAAAGATCAGGGAGAATAGTGTGAGTATACAGGCTTTGCTGGTAGAGGGGAAGCCTTATAGAGTTGAAGGAAATAATGTATATATACTATTTCCTTCAGATAAGTCCTTTCACAAAAAAGGAGCAGAACAACATAGTGCCATTATCCAGAAGGTAATGTCAAAGGCTCTGTCTTTCAGTTGCCAGCCGGTTTTTGTCTGTGAGGGAGAAGAAGATAATAAAAAAAAAGAAGCTGAACTAAATAAAGATGCTGACAATGAGAAGGAAACAGAAAGTGATGAAAAGGGATCAGATGTTGTTGTTTCCAGGCTAGTAAAGGCCTTTAATGGTAAGATAATAAAGGTTAATTATGATGCTCTGGAATAGAAATAATTTTCTTGGGGGGTTTTGGGGATGAATATGAATAAACTGATGAAACAGGCTCAACAGATGCAGGCAAAAATAGCTAAAATGCAGGAAGAGCTGGAAGAAAAAACAGTTGAAGTTACTGCAGGCGGAGGAGCTATAAAAGTAGTAGTTAATGGTAAACAGGAACTGCTGGATATCAAAATTGATCCAGATGTAGTTGACCCGGAAGATGTAGAAATGCTGGAAGATCTGGTGCTTGCTGCGGTAAATGAGGCCATGAGGAAGGTACAGGATATGTTGAGCCAGGAGATGAGTAAACTTACTGGCGGGATAAATATCCCGGGGATGTTCTGATGAGATATTATCCTCAACCTATGGGTAAGTTGATAGCTGAACTTGGTAAGCTGCCCGGTATCGGGCCCAAGACAGCCCAGAGACTTGCTTTTTATATCCTCGGTATGGATGAAGCTGCTGTAAAAGAATTGTCAAATGCAATGTTGGAAGCTAAAGAAATGATTAATTACTGCTCTATCTGTAATAACCTTACTGAGGCAGAGCTTTGTGCTTACTGTTCAGCTGATGACAGGGACAAAAGCATTATCTGTGTTGTGGAAAGCCCGAAAGACGTGATAGCCATGGAGAAAACAGGAGAATTTCACGGTCTTTACCATGTACTCCATGGTGCTATTTCACCGATGGATGGGATCGGCCCTGCTGAAATAAGGATCAAGAACCTCTTACCCAGGATACAGGAAGGGGTACAGGAGGTAATTGTGGCTACTGATCCCAATGTCGAGGGAGATGTTACGGCAATGTATCTGGCCAGGCTTTTGAAACCTCTGGGTGTGAAAGTTACACGGATTGCCCATGGATTACCTGTAGGGGGAGATCTGGAATATGCGGATGAAGTAACCTTATCAAAGGCTCTGGAAGGCAGGAGAGAAATTTAATAAATATCAAAGAAAAGACGGGGCTTTTTTCCAGGAAGAGGCCCTTTTTTTATTGGGAGCACTTTTTCTGTTATTATTTAAATAATATTGAGCTGGATAAGGGAGAAAAATAAAGGACGGTATGACTGGGAGTAATCAGTATATACTGGCCTTTTATCATTTTATCTTTTTTAAGGATAAACTCTTTTTGATTTTTTGTTAGATTATAAGGGAATAATAATTTTGATATTGTCAAAAATAAAAATATAGAAAAAGAAGGAGGGTTTTTTCTGTCAGGATATCCTTTGCTTTATATACTTCTGGCAATAGCCGCCGGGCTAACGATGGCATTTCAGGGTTCATTAAATTCAGTATTGGGAAAGAAAATTGGTATTTTTGAGGCTTCTTTTATTGTCCATTTATCTGCAGCCATAATAATCCTGATTATCATTTTACTGGACCTGAACAGAGGAAATATACAGGCCTGGAGAGAGGCCCCCTGGTATCTGTATCTGGGCGGGGTCCTGGGTGTTATTATCACTTATACAGTAATAGTCAGTATTCCCAAATTAGGTGTCGCTGTTGCAACCACTTTTATAGTTGCAGCCCAGGTATCTACGGCCTGTCTGCTTGATCACCTGGGGCTTTTTGGTCTGGAAAAGCTTTCTTTTAACTGGTTAAAATTATTGGGGATTATATTACTGGCAGCAGGAGTCAGACTGATGTTAATTAAATAATATGAAACACTATGGAGGTTTTGCTTATGGATTTAACATCATTTTCAGATCAAATATCAATTTTTATGGAAAGATTCAAAGAGAATATACGTCTGTTTCTTGAGAAAAAGGAGATAATAAAGGAAAGGGATCCAGGCCTGGAAGAACACCTGAATAAAGCTTATTATGAATGGAAAAAGGCTCAGAATTATTTTAATAATGCTACAGAACCTGAGCTGATTGAACATGCCACTTATTTGATAGGTGCTGCAGAAAGAAAATACATGTATCTGCTCAGGAGATACAAGGAAGAGGCCGTGGAAAAAGTTACCTGATATTTTATAAAAATAGTAAATAGAGTTCTTAACACCCGGTCTCATTTTGTGTTATAATAAAAAT
>JAAYLO010000140.1 GCA_012521855.1 Halanaerobiaceae bacterium | reverse complement strand
TGATATTTACAGGCAAGGAAAGTCATGAAAGGGTTATAGCCTTTTATCAATTGAGTGATGTTTTTGTATTTCCCTCCAGAACTGAAACACAGGGCCTGGTTACTATTGAGGCCATGGCCTGCGGCCTGCCTGTTGTTGCTGTAAATGCTGCTGGTACCAGATATATGGTTGACAATATGCTTAATGGTATACTGGTAGATGAAGATGAAGAAGAGTTTGCAGAGGCTGTTTTTAAACTGAGTACTGACTCTTTATTTTATAAAACTATGAGTGAAAATGCTGAAAAGAAATCTATTTCCTTTTCTATTGAAAAAACGACTACAGCTCTTATTGCAGGTTACCTGAGTCTTTGCGAAAATAAACAGCTTGAATCATCCTAGGCAAAAAAAGGAAGAAGTGTTTTGAAATTGTCATATTTTGTGATATAATGATAGTAGGATTTCTTTATAAATAATAGTGGGGTGACCTTCATGGATTTGAGAAATTGTCCCCGGTGTGGGAAAATTTTCGCTTATGATGGAAAAAGCAAGATGTGTAATGTATGTAAAAATGATGAGGAAAACCAGTTTCAAAAAGTTAAGGATTTTCTCTGGGATAATCCTAATGCCACTATTGAAGAGGTCCATCTTGCCACTGAAGTGGACAGGGATTTAATCATTAAGTTTGTCCGGGAGGGTCGCCTGTTGGCAGAGGGCTTAAGTTTTGATTTTATGGTAGATTGTGAGCGTTGCGGCATACCTATTCCTTCAGGAAGGTATTGTGAAAAGTGCCAGGAGACTCTTATTGAAGGATTCCATGTAAACTATGATAGGAAAAAAAGGCCTGAAAAGGCCGTACAGAGAAGATATGATTCAAAGGGAAAGATGTATTTACAGGATAGAATTGAGAAAAGGAATCAATAGATGAACACTTTAGAATAAATTAAGAAATGGGAGTAAACTGGAGATATTTTTGTCTGGTCAGGATTCCAGTTGCTTTTTATTTCTTAATTTTTTTTTTATCTTTACGACATATATATTAAGGAGTAATGTTGAAGGGGATGGTAATTATGAAGATAAATAATCTTGTCTTTAATAAATTACAACAGGAGTATAAGAAAGACAGGAAATCAGAAAAAATAAGGGCTTACCACAAAGGTGATTCCATGAAGATTTCCAGTAAGGCAAAACAGATCAAGGAACTGGAGATACTCTTAAGAGAGATACCAGATGTCCGGAAGGAAAAGGTGGAAAATATCAAAAGGCAGATGGAAAGCGGGCGGTATACTGTAGACAGCAGGGCTGTAGCCCGGAAAATATTGTCGTCATTAGATAAGGAGTAATTCTATGACTGAAAATATTTATAATGAGCTGCTGGAGGTTTTAACAAAAGAGTATGAGCTATATTGTGAGATGAAAGAGCTGGCAGACAAAAAGAAGGATGCCCTTATTGAAAACAGTATAAATGAATTAGTTGACCATGTGAAAAATGAAGAGGATATAATTGAAAAGGTAAGAGAACTTGAGGGCAGGAGAAATGAGATTATTATAAATATCTGTGATAGTAAAAATGTGAAAGCAGAGGATATATCATTTCAGGAACTCATAAAACTTATACCTGATTCTGAACAGGAAAAGATGCTGGATATCAGGGAAAAGCTTCTGGATGTTATCGATAGATTACAGGAACAGAATGAACAGAATAAATTATTGGTCACAGAGGCCATTAATTTGAATAATGTAACAATCAATATGTTTCTGGAGGCATTAGAGCCGGAAAATGCTATTTATGACATGAAGCAAAAAGCAGTCAAGAATAAAACCAGACGTTTACTGGATAGAAAGGGTTGAGGGGGGAAGAAAGATGGCCAATTATTTTAATACAATAAATACTGCCCTGAGGGCTTTACAGGCCCAGCAGAAGTCACTGGATGTGACAGGCCACAATATTGCCAATGCCAATACAGAAGGATACAGCAGGCAGCGGGCTATACATACAGCAACAGATCCCTATACAGTTCCGGGTTTTGGAATGCCTGCAGGGGCAGGACAGGTCGGTACAGGTGTTGAGATTGCGGAAATTTCCAGGATAAGGGACAAGTTTATGGATGGTCAGATCAATGAGGAAAAACAGGCACTGGGATACTGGGAAAAGATGTATGAAGGTATACACCGGATTGAGCTGATCTTCAATGAGCCTTCAGACTCAAGTCTGAGTTATGCCATGACAAAATTCTGGGAAGCACTACAGGAATTGAGTAATTCTCCGGAAGATCCAGCTGTAAGGGAGTCAGTAAAGCAGACCGCCCAGACCATGATCGATACTTTTCACAATTTGCATGACCAGTTGATGGATTATAAGCGGTCCCTCAATGAGGATGTCAATACAATCGTAGATGAGATTAATTCCATTGCCAGGAGAATTGCTGATCTTAATGAACAGATAGTTGATGTAAAGGGTACAGGGAAGAATCCAAATGACCTGCTGGACCGGCGGGACCTTCTTTTTGAGCAGCTTAATTACCTGGTGAATGTACAGGGGTATGAGGATAGTCAGGGCAATCTGCATATCAGCCTTGGCGGGACCAGACTGGTCAGCGGGAAAAAAGTCAATGAACTGGCTATAAAAGAAAACCCTGATGAAACAAGGCGGTTTGAGGATATAATTTATTTTACAAATACAAAATCCAATGCCCTGATTGAGGGGGGAGAATTGAAGGCCATTCTGGACCTGAGGGGCGGCTATAGAAATGAATATGGTGATGATACAGGTGAGATTGGAAGGTATCTGGCGAGGCTTGATGAGCTGGCCAGAGGTCTGGTAGAGAGGTTCAATGCCGTGCATCGCGGAGGTTATGATCTGGACGGGAATGATGGCGGCGACTTCTTCGCACCTACCGGACCGGAGGGAGTAGCTGTTGATGCACACAATATCAGCCTGAGTGCAGAGATACTGGCACAGGATGGAGTGAATAAAATAGCCGCTGGATTAAGTACAGATGGGATTAGAAATATGGGTAATGGGGATAATGCTATTTTACTGGCAGAGGTTGTCAATGGAGAAAAAATATTTAACAATGGTACTGCTACCATGTTTGATTTCTATAAATCAATGATCTCAACAATGGGTATAGACGGCCAGAGGGCAGACCGGATGGTTAATAATCAGACCGTACTGGTGGACCAGCTGGAAAACCAGAGAACCAGTATTTCCGGTGTGTCCCTTGATGAGGAGATGGCAAATCTTATCAGGTTTCAGCAGGCCTATAATGCAGCTGCCAGGATTATTACTACCACCCAATATATACTGGATAGTTTGATGGGGATAATACGATAGGAGGTAGAGTTTATGCGGGTTACGACTGGTGTTATGGTTGACAATATGATGCGGAATCTGCAAAAAAATATCAGGAGACTTGATGAATACAATAGACAGCTTGCTTCAGGGAAAAAATTTGAAAACCCGTCCCAGAACCCCATTGGAGCAATAAACTCAGTCAGTTTAAACAGTTCACTGGCCAATATAGAACAATATATAAAGAATATCGGGAGTGCAAAAGACTGGCTGGAGAATACAGAAAGCCTCTTAAAAAGCCAGGGTGATATCCTGCAGAAGGCAAGAGAACTGGCTGTGCGGGCAGCAAATGATACCCTGGATGACAATGACCGGGTATATATCCAGGAAGAGATAAGGGAATTGAGGGATGAGCTTATCAATATTGCCAATTCCAAAGTAGCAGGCAAATATGTTTTTGCAGGGCAGATGACCAAAATACGCCCGGGTGATCCTGTTCCTTTTACAGAAGGAGCAAACGGAGAGATAGTCTTTAATGGTGATCACAAAGAAATCAAGCGGGAGATTGGAGCAGGTATTGAGATAGTTATAAATATAGATGGAGAAAGAGCCTTCAAAGAGACTATTGATACACTGAAGGCCTTTGACGAACTCCTGGGCCGGGAGGATAGTTCAAGTGATGGTATAGGTAATGTAGGCAGTGTTAACTTAAATGACTTTTCTGCTGTGATTGAAAAAATAGATGAATTAATAGATAATAATCTGCAACACAGGGCAGAGATCGGGGCCAAAGTCAACAGGCTTGAATTGTCCCTTAACAGGGCAGAAGATTATAAACTGCATACCAGAAAAACTTTATCAGAGAATGAGGATATAGATATAGCAGAAGTAATAACAGAGTTGAAGATGCAGGAGAGTGTTTACAGGGCTTCCCTGGCAGTAGGTGCCAGAATCATTCAGCCTTCATTGGTGGATTTTTTAAGCTAGTGTTTCTTTTATGGAGGAAACGGGGTGATTTTCTTGAATTTTCCTCAAATCAGGATAGAACAGCAGCATGCCTTAATCGGCCTGGATATTAAGAAACCTGATTTGAAAACCATCCAGGGGAAACCCCTGCTGCAAATAAAACGGGAAATGGGTAAACTGGATATTGAGACAGATCATGTGGAGATCAATGTAGATAATTATCCGTCATATTATGATCTGGGTTATAGAAAACCAGCGGATATCAGCAAGGATATTGCCGGTAAAGGCAGAGAAGTGTATCTGGAATATGTAAAGAGAACCAGCATCAATGGTGACAGACTGATGAGGATTGAAGAAAACACCACTATCAGTGATATTGCCGTGGATGAGACCTTTTCCGGGGAAAAAGAGGTCAATCTGGCCTGGATAAGGGGACCAGAGATAGATGTAATAAAGGCTGAATTGAGTATGGAATATACCCCCGGGAGAATTATTTTCTATTCTCAACTGGCTCAAACCAGGGTTGATCTGGATTGGGGCAAAGTAAATGTATACCTGAAACAATACCCTCATATTGATATTCAGGTAATTGGTGGAGAATTAAATATTACAGGATAAGGAAGTGTTTTTTGTGGAGATTAAGACAAGGGATTTTGGAATTATAGAGATCAGTGAAGATGATATTATTGATTTTCCGGTCGGTATTCCCGGTTTTTCTGATTACAGGGAATTTGTGCTCTTACCTCTTGATGAAGATTCGCCATTTGTGATTATGCAATCTGTTGAGGAAAGTGAGCTGGCCTTTATCCTGATATCTCCCTGGGAGATAGTCAGTGATTATGAATTTGAGATTGGAGAAAATATAGAAAAGGCTTTAAGGGTGGAAACAGAGAAAGACCTTCTGGTATTTGTAACTGTGAGTATCCGCCAGGATATCAAAGATACTACTGTAAATCTGGCTGCACCGCTTATTATAAATAAGCGCGAAAAAATAGGCCGGCAGCTGATTCTGGAGGGTTATCCTGTCAGGCAGCCTGTCTTTGCAGATGAAGAGCAGGTGGTAAAATAATGCTCATTTTGACAAGGAAACTGGATGAAGAAATAATAATCGGCGAAGATATTAAAATCAGGGTTGTGGGAATTGAAAATGGTAAAGTCAAATTGGGAATTGATGCCCCCGGGGAACTGGCCATCATCAGAGGAGAATTGTATCAGGAGGTAGAGCGGGAGAACAGGGAGGCAGTCAGGAAAATAGAAATAACGAGCTTAAAAGAATTAAAGAAAAGGGACTAAAAAAGCAGAAAAAAGGAGATATGCCGATATAATCAGAGATATTTACCTGATTTCATCTTTTGCCGCCTTTATTTTTCTAAGAAAATTGTCGATAAATATAATAAGAAGATATTAATGGATAATTTGTTTTAGTAACTTTTAGTATCCTGATCCAGGTCAGGATAGTAATGGTTACTGAAACCTTACTGCTGAGGAAGCTTGCGGCCGGAGTGAAATCAGTGGTAGGTTTAAATAAGGATAAATTTAATAAGTTAGTAACCAGTTGTAAAAGTCAAAATTATCAATTCCGACAGGGAGGTCGGAAAAAACAAAATTCAAGGAGGAATGCTTAATGATTATTAACACAAACATAGCTGCATTGAACTCTTATAACCGTTTGAGCAGCACAAACAACAATATGCAGAAATCACTGGAGAGATTATCTTCAGGTAAGAGGATCAATAAGGCTGCTGATGATGCTGCAGGTCTGGCTATCAGTGAAAAGATGAAGGCCCAGATCAGGGGTCTGGCTCAGGCCCAGAGGAATGCCCAGGATGGTATTTCCCTTATTCAAACTGCTGAGGGTGCCCTGAAAGAAACACATGCTATCCTGCAGAAAATGCGTGAACTGGCCGTCCAGTCTGCCAACGATACCAACACAGATGATGACAGGGCTGAATTACAGAAAGAAGTAAGCCAGTTAATTGAAGAACTTAACAGAATTGCTCAAAACACAGAATTTAACACAATGGCATTATTGGATGGAACCCGTAGTAGCAGTAGCGGCGGAACTGCCCTTGTATTCCATATTGGTGCCAATGCAAATCAGACCATGGAAGTATCCATTGAAAATATGAGTGCCAGCGGTTTATCAGTTCAGGATGTTGATATCAGTTCACATTCAGGGGCCAACCAGGCTATTGGAACAGTTGATTCTGCTATAGGACTTGTATCAAGCGAAAGATCCAAGCTTGGGGCTATTCAGAACCGTCTGGAACACACCATCAACAATCTGGGCGCTGCAGAAGAGAACCTGACAGCTGCTAATTCCCGTATTGAAGATATTGATATGGCTAAAGAGATGATGGAATTTACCAAATCCCAGATCCTGAGCCAGGCTGGTACAGCTATGCTGGCACAGGCCAATATGATGCCACAGGGTGTACTCCAGCTTTTGGGTTAGTCCATTTGGTAAAAATTCATAATCAAAAAGAAAGCCGGCCGGATCATGCCGGCTGGCTTTTCCTTTTAAAAGGAGGCATGAATTATGAAAACAGGTAATATAGATACTGTCTCTAACATACGGGATTTTGATAATAAGGCTGTAAAGAATGATCGTGAAAAACTGAAAAATGAATATTATACCAGGTTAGCCGGAATACCGGAAAACTCTCCCGACGGGCTTATGGGTAATAAGATAGATGAAGAATACAGGGAAGTAGTTGAAAATGTAGTAGAAGACATGAATGATATCGTAGAAAAGGTAAGAGAACATCTGCAGTTTAAAGTACATGAGGATACAAACAGACTTATGGTTCAAATCATTGATCTAAGCACAAGAGAGGTTCTCAAAGAATTACCGCCTGAAGAGATGCTGGACCTTTCTGCCCGTATTCAGGAGATGGTAGGGATTTTGATCGATGAAAAGGTCTAAAGAAAGGGTGTGAAAAGATGGATTATGGTCTGGATGGTTTAATCAGCGGTATGGCCACAAGTGAACTTATTGAACAGCTTCTGGTTTTTGAAAAACTACCCATTTACCGCTATGAGAATGACATTACAGAGACCAATTTAGCCAAAGATGCCTGGCGTGATATTAATAGCCGTCTGAAGAACCTGGAAGCAAAACTGGCTGATTTGAAATTGTCTGCCACCTTCAATTCCCGGATTGCTTCCAGCAGTGATGAAAAAACAGCTGCAGCAAAAGCAGGCAATTCAGCCGCTGAAGGCAGATATGAACTGGTCATAAGCCGGATGGCAACAGCCCACCGGATAGCCTCTGACAGAATGGCAGATTCCACCAGTGCACTGGGTTTATCAGGCAATATTGAAATAAACGGAAAGACTTTAGAAATCAGTGAATCCTTTAGCTTAAAGGATATCAGAGATGCCATTAATGGAACTGAAGATATAGGTGTAAGTGCTTCTATTATCAATGATACTCTTGTGCTGGAAGCAAGAGAAACCGGTGTGGAGATTGATTTTGGCGGAGGAAGCGGAAATATTCTCCAGGAACTTGGATTACTGAATCCTGAAAATGTTCTGCAGGAAGCCCGGAGTGCTGAACTGACCATTAATGGTATTGCTGTGACCAGTACATCAAATACCATTGATAAGGCAGTGGAGGGATTGACTTTTGAGATTAAAGGTGAAGGAAATGTTGTCATTGAAGTAAGCAGAGATACAGAGAAAGCTGTTAAGGCCCTCCAGGATTTTGTCAATCAATATAACAGCCTGATGAGTTTCATAGACAGCAAAACCTATTATAACCCTGACTCTGGAGATAGAGGGATATTACAGGGTGATACTACAATAATGCGTCTGGAAACACGTATCCGCCAGCTGATTATGGACAGTATAGAGACAGGCGGAGAGATTACCCATCTTTCCCAATTAGGTATCAGTATTGACCGGGATGGTGTCATGTCTTTTGATACTGCAAAATTTGAAGAGATCCTGAAGGAAAAATCCGAAGATGTGGTTAATTTCTTCAGCGGGGCAGAAGAAGAAATGGGCTTTAGCGGTATGGCAGTACGTCTGGATACTTATCTGGACCTCTTATTACAATCAAACACAGGCTTGATCCCTGAAAAAATAGAGGCCTTTGACAACAGGATAAAATACCTGAATGACAGGATTGAGGAGGCAGAAAGACGGGTAGAGATGGCCCGTGAAAGGTATAGGGCACAGTTTGCTGCCATGGAAGAAGCTTTAGCACAGATGCAGCAGCAGTACAACTGGATGCTGAACCAGTTGCTTGGCCTGGCGAACATGAATATTGGCGGAGGCAGGAATTAAGAAGGAGGTAGGAAATGAGTGTGCATTTAGCTTACCAGCAGTATAAAGAGGTACAGGTAAAGACAGCCAATAATGGTAAATTAGTCTTAATGTTATACCAGGGAATTGTTAAGTTTCTCCGTCTGGCCAAAAAGTATATTGAAGATGGAAATATAGAAGCAGCCAATGAAAATCTGATAAAAGCCCAGAAAATAATCAATGAATTGAGTGCCAATCTGGACAGGGAAAAAGGGAGGGAGATTGCCGGGAACCTCTTCAGGCTTTATCAGTTTATGAATAGCCAGTTAATCAGGGCCAATATTAAGAAAGAGATTGCTCCAATAGAGATAGTTGAGGAAATGACAATAGAATTACTGGAGACCTGGAAACAGATAGTAAATGGAAAACAGGTAAAGAAAGTTGAAGAAAATGAATAAGAATTGGTATTGAGGAGATATATAGATGGAATATTATCAGAGCAATATGGAGATTTTGAAAAGGAAATATAAATATCTCTATGATCTGATTGAAGAATATCATAATAGGGTGTCAGTTGAGATATTAAATAATAATATTATTGCCAGAATAAGAGACGAAGATAATAATATAGATATCTATATCGAGCCGGCCAGAAAGGGCCATTATACCCTGCGTGTTAAAACTGAAAATAATGATATATATTTTCATAGTAAATATGATCCTGTCAGGGAAGCTGAAAATATAGCCAGAGATTTTGGTTTCAATCCCAAAAAACAGATAATTGTCCTGGGCAGCGGACTGGGGTATTATCTGAATCAGTTTGATAAGAGGAGCAAGTATGACAGGATTATTATTATTGAACCGTTTTTATCTGTATTTTATGCTGCAATATGTTTTAATAATCTGGCTGATTTTCTTGAAAATGATAATTTGTTTTTTATAATAGGCAGGAATGATAATATATTTGAAATTATCCAGAGCCGGATTTCCCTCTCTCTGGATAAAGAACTGGATTTTCTGGAACACACTCCATCCATAAAGTTATTTAATGATGAATACAGGGAGATATACAGAGAAATTAAAGAGTCAATAAATTTCCAGGCGGTTGGAATATATTCAGATATTAAAACTGCAAGAAGATGGCGGGACAATATAATCCGCAATTTACCCTATATTTTTACAGGCCCCAAAGCAGATGATTTCTTTGCTTTGTTTGCCGGTATACCTGCAATCTGTGTTTCTGCCGGCCCTTCTCTGGATAAGAATATCGAAGAAATAAAAAAGGCTAAAGATAAAGCATTGATTTTATGTGTCGGAACTGCTTTAAAGGTTCTTAAAAAACATGATATTGAACCCGATATAGTAGTAAGCATGGATGGTAATCCGGCAAATTACAGGCATTTTGAAGGCATAAACGGCCTATCCGGTACATTTTTACTCACAGAGCTCGGTAATTACTTTAAAATTAACCGGGACTGGGCTGGCGGGCAGATTTTCTTTACCATGAAGAGAAATTTCAGCGGCTGGGTTGAAAGAATAAAAGGGAATTATACTTCCATCTATACCGGAGGAACAGTTGCCCACAGTATGGTTGATCTGGCCTATAGATTTGGAGCAGACCCCATAGTTCTGGTGGGACAGGACCTGTCCTTTGCAGAGGGCCGGACCCATGCCAGCGGTGCTGCCTGTGAAGGGGAAATTGACAAAAATAGGGAATATATTGAAGTGGAAGATGTAAACGGAAGAACAGTCCTGACAGATAAAGTTTTTTTGTCAATGCTGACATTTTTTAATAATTATTTCGCCAGAAGAAGAGACCGCAGATTTATTGATGCCAGTGAAGGCGGGGCAAGGATAAAACATACTGAGATCATGAAATTGAAAGATGTAATTAATAATTACTGTAATAAAAAAGTAAAGGCTAGAGATATTCTGAGGGAAAGATATGTACAGAAAAAACCTGATTTTGATACCAGTTTAAAAATATTGGAGAAAGAGATTGCAAATACCATTAAAGAGTTAGAAAAAGGTATTAATATTACAGGAGAACAGCTGGAAACAATAGAACAGGCAGAGAAAGAAATCAAAAACAATAAAAACCTATCCGTGGAGGAATTGTTAAAGCTTGAAAAGAGAGTGTCCAGCCATGAGAATATACTTAAAGGAATAAAATCTTTAGATTATTTTGTTGAGAGAATTCTGCTTGCAGAAGCCATGAAACTGAATGAGAGCAAATCAAAATATTATTTAGATCAGAGAAAATCATTGGAAGAGAGAATGAAATATTATAAAACTTATAGAATTAAGTTTTTATCTGAATTGGAAAAATGTCTGTCTTTACTTGAAAAAATTTATTTGAATGAAAACAATGAGATTGAAATAGACAGGAAAAGAGTCAATCATTATGCAGGGGAGGAGCAAAGGTGAAGATATTTCTTGATAAAAAGGAATTAGGGGATGAGTATAGAGGATTAACTCTGCCGGAACTGCTTGATTCAGTAAAAAACAGTCTGAAAGATAAAATATTAAAACATATTTATATAAATAAAGTTGAGGTCAATGAACGCTATCTGCTTGAATCAACACTGGATAAAGATGATATTAAAATAATTGAATTTGTTACACAGAGTACTGGAGAACTGATTAAGGAAACCCTGAATGAAGTTGAAAGATATTTACCGGTTTTAAAAACTGGTGTTTTAGATACAGCTGATCTGTTCAGGAATGGAAAGGACAGAGAGGCCAATGAGAAATATCAACTGATAATCGAAGGGATAGGCTGGTATACTGAGGTTATTTCAGGAATTCTCGCCCTTATGGATAATGACGGATATTATCAGCAAGTACAGAAGACATTAAATGAGTTTAATGAGAGCCTCACTGATTTGATGATAGCACATCAAAAGGATGATCTCATACTGCTGGCAGATATACTGGAATATGAAATTAGTGAATTTATTGATGAATTTATCAGTATTAGTCAACATATCAGCACTTATTATTAAGAAAGAGATGAGAATATATGGATTTAACTGGAAAAACAATTTTAATTACTGGGGGAACAGGATCTTTTGGCAGGAAATTTACCAGGATTGTCCTTGATAGATATAATGTTAATAAACTTATTATCTTCAGCCGGGACGAGCTTAAACAGGCCCAGATGAAGGCTGAATATAATGATTCCCGTTTGCGTTTTTTTATAGGTGATGTCCGTGATAAAGAGAGATTATACCGGGCTTTTGACGGGATTGATATTATTGTTCATGCTGCTGCCTTAAAGAGGGTACCGGAATGTGAGTATAATCCCTTTGAAGCTGTTAAAACCAATGTGATAGGTGCGCAAAATGTTATAGATGCTGCCATTGATAGAGGTGTGAAAAGAATTGTTGCTTTAAGTACTGATAAGGCAGCCAATCCCGTAAATCTCTATGGCGCAACAAAACTCTGCTCTGATAAACTGTTTATTGCCGGTAATGCATATGCTGGAAGCCGGAATACACGTTTTGCAGTTGTCCGTTATGGAAATGTTATAGGGAGCAGAGGTAGTGTTGTACCTTTATTTTTTGAGTTGAAAGAGACAGGAAGACTTCCTATTACAGACCCCAGGATGACCAGGTTCTGGATTACCCTGG
>JAAYLO010000139.1 GCA_012521855.1 Halanaerobiaceae bacterium | reverse complement strand
GGCCTTTCCCCTCGCCCTTTTTACCAACTAATGTTTCGGGACCAATCTCCTCTGCAATCTTTTGAAAATCAGCAGCTGTCATGGATTCCAGTTCTTCCGGAGTAAATGAAACTGCCTCTTTCCTTTCGATCGGATAGTTTGAATATTCTTCAGCCAGAACATTTGCTCCAAACAATACAGAAACCAATAATGCTAACAATAGTACTTTTGATAATCCTTTCATTTAAATCCTCCTTAAATTTTTGAATTTTTTTATCCACTCTGAAAGCTTAAATTTTAAGTCCGATCTATAGCAGTTTTCGACCACCCCCCCCTTTATATTCATTGATGCCCCCTTAAAGCAAATCAGTTATTTCTTTTTTTTACGATAGAATAATAAAGCTGCGATTATTATTAATCCTTTCAGGATCATCTGGGGATAACCCCCAATACCTGCCAGGTTAAATATGTTTTGCAATATCCCAAAAATTAAAGCCCCTAACAAAGTTCCCCCAATAGTCCCGGTACCTCCATATAATGCACCGCCGCCGATAATTACTGATGCAATTGCATCCATCTCATATGACTGCCCCACCAGAGGTGAACCCATCAGCAAACGGGAAGTGAGAATAATACCGGCAACAGCTGCCAAAAAGCTATTTATGATATAGACAGAAAAAACATATTTTTTTACCGGAATACCATTCAGATATGCGGATTCCGGGTCATCCCCTATTGCATAGAGTTTTCTCCCATAAGAAGTATATTGCAGTACAAACATACTGATAAGGAAAATTATAAGTAAGATCAATAATGGTAATGGCAGCCAGCCGTTTAAGAACTCAATATCGCTTATGGCGAGGATATTGTCATCAAAGATAATCTTTGGCGAACCGGATACATAAATATAGGCCAGCCCTCTCGCTATTGACATCATTGCCAGGGTAGCTATAAAGGCATTCATTTTTCCAAAGGCAACAAAGAAGCCATTAACTATACCCGGAATAAGCATTATTAAGAGAACATATATTATTGATAACCACCAACTGATACCGGCTTCTACAAAACCTGCCAACAGGCAGCCGCTGAGGGCAACCAGTGATCCCACTGACAAATCAATACCGGCTGTAACAATAACAAAAAATGCCCCAAAAGCCAGAATGATTATCGTAACATTTGATAACAAAATATCGTATATATTGGACTTTGTCAGAAATCGTGGTGAAATCAAAGATGAAGCAATTAATAGTACCGCCAATAATATATATAAATAATATTTTGACCAGGGAAACTTCCGTATTTTACTTATCAGTAAATTGTCCTTTGTTATAGAAGATTTCATAATAGAATAAAGCTCCTTTCTTAATGAATAAATATTAGATTATTTTGTCTCTGTTAAAGAAATATGCTCCTAAAACGGCACCAAGAATAATTAACCCTTTTACTACCATCTGGAAATATGAGCTTAATCCTACTAGATTCAGGACATTTGTAATTAAACCTAATACAAAAGCCCCCAGTAAAACATTCCTTACTAACCCTGATCCACCACTTAATGAAGCTCCGCCGATTACAATCGATGCAATAGCATCCATTTCATAACCTTCGCCAAATATAGGTGCTCCCATCATTAACCTGCCTGCCAGGACAATTCCTGTCAGCCCGGCAGTGAAACTGCTGAATACATAGGCTAAAACAAGGTTTTTCTTGACCGAAACCCCGCTTAAATATGCTGCTGTCTGGTTGCCGCCGATAGCATAAAGCTGTCTGCCAAACCTCGTTTTATTAAATAATATCCAGCAGGGTATAAAGTAAACAAACAATATGATTATTGGTACAGGAATACCAGATATCTTTCCAGAGCCTAAATATAGTATGGTCTTATTAGTTATTATCCTTGATGACCCAGTTGCATATATATAGGCAATACCTCTGACAATTGTCATCATTGCTAAAGTAGCCATAATCGGAGCTATTTTCCCATATGCTATCAATGTGCCTGAAATTAATCCAGGAATCAGCATGGCAATTAAAATTATCAAGATAGATAGCCAGGCCGGGTATCCAGCCTGAAGAAATCCCGCCAGTAAGGAACTGCTCAGTGCTACTACTGGTCCTACAGAAAGGTCAATACCTCCTGTAAGTATTACAGCAAACATTCCAATTGCGATTAAGACTGTTGTTACATTAGAGCCAAACACATTAGCTAAATTATTTGCTGTCAGGAATGCTTCATGCATAAAGGAAGATATAACCATAACTCCTGCTAATAAGATAAAAAGATAATAATTTGACCAGATTTTTTTCAAATTATCTTTATCTGCTTTTCCCATGACAAAATAACGTCCTTTCTATCTAGTTATTCAAAGTGTACCGGATTCAAGCCGTATTTTTCAGCTATCCCATCACACTCAGCTATGAATTCCTTGGCAGGCGGTTCTATATCATAAAGTTTGTATTCCTTGCCGATAGTAAGATACTTGCCCCGGCCCAGCTTATGATAAGAGAGAAATTCTATATTTTTTATCCCCTGTTCAGATAAAAATCTGCATATATTCTCTATATTATCCCTGCTGTCTGTTATGCCCGGTATTACAGGAGTACGCATATACAGCTCAATATCATAGTTATCCAGTTCTTTTCCCAGGCGGGATATATTGTCCAGTATCAGTTCATTTTTTACTCCTGTGTATCTTGCATGTTCTTCAGAATCAAAAAGTTTGATGTCAAAAAACATTTGATCAAGGTATGGTAATAATCTCTGTAGATTTTCCCATTTACAATAACCACATGTTTCAATCGCTGTATCGATCAGATTGTCCTGTAACTCCCTCAATAAAGCTTCTGCAAATTCGGCCTGTTGAGTCGGCTCCCCGCCGGACAAAGTAACTCCTCCGCCCGTCTGCCTGTATATAAGCTGATCCTTCAATACTTCCTTCATAACCTCATCAACAGTATAGTAAGCACCGATAGCCTTTCTGGCCAGTGACTGGCAGACAGTCGTGCACTGAAGGGCCTGTCTGGAATGATAACATTCCCGGCAAAAACTTCTGTCAGTAATTAAAATATTTTCTTCTTCCCTTATTGAACCATAAGGGCATGCCGGAATACATTTATCACATCTGATGCAGTTATCAGGAAAATAACCCATTTCAGGAAGCATGAATTGTGATTCGGGATTGCTGCACCATTCACATTCTAAGGGACATCCTTTAAAAAAAACCAGTGTCCTGATGCCGGAACCATCGTGTATTGCGTATCTCTGTATGTCGAATAATATTCCTTTGAGCATTTTTTCTGTCTCCCTCTCCTATTTGCTTATAGTTTTACTCTGCCAGTATTCCCTTTTTCCTTTTTATGATCCTGATGAGTAAAGAGAGCAATTATAGGCTTTCTATACAGGATGTAGCTCCCTTTACTCTCAGGAATTATGATGGATATTTACACAGACTTATTTTATGCTAAAGCTTCCTCTGTTCTTTCTATAATATCCTCCTGGACAGTTTTTTCTAATGTTACGAAATAAGCGGAATATCCAGCTACACGGACAAGCAGGCTCTTATGCTGTTCCGGCTTTTTCTGGGCTTCCAGTAATGTTTCCTTGCTTACTACATTGAACTGCATCTGCATACCGCCCATAGAGAAGTAGTAATCTATCAATGATATAAACCGTTTTAAACCATTCTTTCCAGCAAGGTCATTGGGTGAGAACTTGAGATTATATAGTGAACCACAGGATAACAGCACCTGGCGCAGTTTACTTACTGACTTCAGGGCAGCTGTCGGTCCGTTGACGTCAGTACCGCGCATTGGTGACTGGCCGTCAGCAACCGGCATACCGGCCTTTCTGCCATCTGGAGTGGCCCCGCAAAAACGGCCGAATGGTGTATTGCTGGATACAGTAGTGGTAGAAGTGTGTAAATGGCAGCCGATAGGACCTCTTCCTTTTCTGGTGTTGAAATATTTTACCTGTTCTTCACAGACTGCCTGTAATGCTTCTCTGGCTAGAGTATCAACTTCATCAATGTCATTGCCGTACTTTTCTACATTAAGGCACATCTGTCTGATTTCTTCACCGGTGGGGTTTGTAGTATTATCTTCGAAATTGGTGTGGAGTGCATGTAATAATTGTTCACCGGTCAATTTTTTGTCTTCAAACACCAGTTTCTTAATTGCATAGAGGCTGTTTGCTATATTTGCAGTACCGATAGTCTGCTGGCCGGTAAAGTCATATTTTGCACCGCCTTTTTTCATCGGTAAACCGCGTGGTATAGTGGTTCTCGGGCAGCCTAATGCCGCTGCTAAAGGTTCTTCCATGTGTTTCTCATAAAGCAGGTCTATGGTGTTTTCCATTATCATTTCCAGGGAAATATAGTATCTTAATTGCCTGTAATATTCTTCCTCAAGTTCTTCATAGCTTGAGAATTCTGCCAGTGTTTTATTGCTCTTGTTGGGGTGCAGGCTTGCCCCGGTCCGCGGGTCATAACCATTATTCAAAGTAAGCTCCAGTATTTTTGTCATATTCAGCCAGGCCCCGCCTGTACGTCCGCCCAGAAGGCCTGCCGGTCCGGCTTCTGCACAACCGATAACACAATAATCTGAAGCATCTTCAACAGAATAACCGCGGTTAATCAGGGCTGCTATATAAGCATCATCATTAAATACTGCCGGGTATCCTGTACCTAACCTTATGACTTCAGCTACTCTTTTCTTGTATTTTTCAGGGGCATTTTTATGCATCCTTGCAGTTAAGGATGGCTGTGTAAGGCGTGTATCTGCTGTTGCCTGTAATGCGATATAAGTAAGATCATTTGTCGCATCCTGGCCTGTTACAGGATCAATACCCCCGACGGTCAGATTCTGGAACATGGGTGAGCCCCTAAAGAAATCAGTATCTGACCAGCTTTTGATCCTGTTCACTGTATACAGCATTGCATAGAAGTTTTCTGTTAGTTCAACAGCTTTATCATAGGTCAGTTCTCCGGATTCAATATCAGCTTTATAAAAATCATACAGGAATTGATCAAAACGGCCTACGGAAATTCCCTGGCCATTGTCCTCAATCTGCAGGACAATTTGGGTAAAGGTTACAAACTGAATGGCTTCGTAAAAACTCCTGGCCGGATATTCCGGTACATTCCTGCAGATTTCAGCTATCTTTTCTAATTCTTGTCTGCGGACAGGGTCTTCAGTTCTTTTAGCCACCTCTAAAGCCAGATCAGCATATCTGTGGGCATACTTGATAACAGCCTCACAGGAAATGATTAAAGACTGGTAAAACTCGCGTTTCTGATGGTATTCCGGTGCTGTCTTATCCAGATTGGCCAATCTCTCTTTACAATCATCAATAATCTTCCTCAATCCTGTACGGATTAAATAACCATGATCAGGACTGAAATGGCCGTCACCACCCTGAATATAGTTGTACTCATTTATTGCCCCGAATTTATCCTGAGCGGTAATTACTTCTTCAGGCAGATGGCTGTAAACACGGTCCATATGTGTTTTGCCTCTCCACCAGTCAAAAATTTCTTTAAATTCTGGTAAGGTCTTTTCAGGCTCAGGAATGATAAAGGGGTCTGCAGGCCTGTCTGCAGGATAATATGGATTTTTCTCAAAGATCTCCTCTTCCAGCCAGGATACAGCAAATTCAGGGAATAAAGGAGCCCATCTCGGCCTGGAAGCCTGATTGCCCACCAGAAGTGATCCCGGCAAAATGTAGATAGTCATATTCTCCAGTATTTTTTCCAGGGCCCTGGCCCTTTTAATCATTGTGGGTTCTGCTTCATTTTCCTTATAGGCTTCGATTACAAACCTCCCTCTTTCAATACAGATTCCTGGCTCAATTCCATGGATATAATTGATCAGGTTTTCAATCCTTTCTGTCCATGACCTTTCCGTTGCGTACTGGAAACTCCCAATACTTTCTGTGTTATTGCTCATCATAACTCCTCCTTTGATTTTTTAATAAACTGAAAAAGTTTCCTTGAATAAAAAAAGATGCCTTATATTTGCTATAAGTAAACAAATATAAGGCATCCTTGACCTTAATTATTTAAATGATTACCAGATCATAGGTAACCATATTTTCCAGAAACTCTGCCAATCCATGAGCAGTAATATTATATTCTATTTTAATTTCATTATAATGATTATTTTCTAAAATGTCAATAAAAAAATACAAGTAAAAATTGTCTTTTTATCTGCTTTTATTTCCTGTATTTCTGTAATATATTATCTGCTTCGATGATTTCTTTTGCGACATCAATCAATTTTTTATTGCTGTCCCTGCTTTGTTTTTGCAAGATCTGCATGGCTTCAGCCTCTCTCAGCTTATTTCTGTCCATCAATATACCTTTTGCTCTTTCAATATATTTGCGTTCTTCCAGTGTTTTCTTCATATCGGTATACTCTTTTTCTAATGCTCTAAATTCATTAAATCTTTCCAGGCATATTTCAATTGCTATTTGCAAATCTTTTTCCTTTACCGGTTTTACCAGATAGGCAAAAACCCCTGCTTTTTTTGCCTTATCTATTAACTCCTTGTCATGATAACCGCTGATAATTATATAGGGCAAAGCAGTTTTTTTATTGATCTCTTTAATTGCCTCAATACCATCTATATCCGGCATGTTTATATCCATCAGGACCAGATCCGGTTTTAATTCTTCTGCCAATCTGATTGCTTCCCTGCCGTCACCAGCCTCACCTATCACCTTATGGCCCAGGTGTTCCAGATTTGATTTAAGTCCCATCAAATTGAGGTATTCATCTTCTGCTATTAATACTCTCAAACTATCTCCCATTTTATCCTCCCTCCGTGAAGTTTCATATAAAACATCTGGCAGTAGATAATGTTATTAAAACCTGTGTTCCAGATATCCCGGTATTCGGTTTTATTTCCATCTCTCCCCTGAACTCATTTGAAATAATAGCCCTTACAATTGACAATCCCAGGCTGTCCAATCTCTCTAAATCAAAATCCTGTGGAATGCCGCAACCATTATCAACTACTTCCAGCAGTATCTTTTCGTCTTTTTTCTTACATTTTATTTTTATCATTCCGTTTTTAATTTTACCAAAGGCGTGTTCATAACAGTTGTTAATCAATTCATTTATGATCAGGGCTATAGAAGTAGCCTTACTATAAGATATAAAGATATTATCGATATCCAGTTCCATTTTTATTCTGCTGTCAACACTATAAAAATCAGCAATAATATTAATTAATTGTTTGATATTTAAAATGCTTCTGCCATATTCATCTTTTGAAAGAAGATCATGCACAAATGCAATACTCGATATTCTCGAAATAATTTTATCTAAAATATCCTTGATATCATCTTCTCTTCCCCTGTCTATAAAGTCTTTCTGTAAATTTATCAGGCTGACAATAGATTGCAGGTTGTTCTTTATACGATGATGGCTTTCCATCAATAGGGCCGACCTTCCCATTGACCTGGTATATTCTACAGCAATAGCTACCTGCCTGGCCAATGTGGATAAATATATCAATTCATCATCTGTACACAGGTAATAATCATTATAAAAAAGCTGGATAATCCCTGTAATCCGGGAACGGATTAATACAGGCATACAGATAACGGTCCTGGTATCATCTGCCCCTTCAACAAATTCTAAAAATGATTCATCATCTTTAGAAATACACAATAATTGATTTGAATCAGCGAATTTTTCCATTACTTTATCTCTTTTTAGTTTTCCCCCTGCAATATTATCAGGATTATATGAAACCTGGGCAATTAGAGAATTGGTTTTTTCATCTACCAATTCCAGAACGCATTTCTGTGCATTCATTATCTCCATTATCTGCCTGGAAATAAAATAAAGTACATCATTCAGCTCATATTCTGAAGTCAGGAATTCTGCTGCCTTAAAGATAGTAGCCATAATCCTGTTATTATCTTCCTTATAATCTGACCTGCCCATTAACATATCCAGTAACTCATAAGGATTCTCCCTGGCAGCAGAGGCTTCCATGGTCCCTGCAATTTTCCCGTTGGCTATAACAGTAATCCTGTCTGCGATTTTCAGGGCTTCCTCCCAGTTCCTTGTAATGATAAGAATACTTCTCCCCATATTTTTGTAATCCAGTAAGAGCTCGTAAAATTTCCTTATAGTATTGATACCTATTTCATCAGTAGGTTCATGGAATAATATGACCTGGTTATCCTGCAGCTGAAATTTGGCTATCTCCAGAACTTTTCTCTCTTCCTGTGTTAAGAGGGAAACTTTCCTTGCAGGATCGGTCTTTAAACCATAGCAGTTTAAAATTTCCTCAGTTTTTTTATACATTTTGCCCCAGTTCAGCAGGGAATAAAAGCTTTTTTTCCTGGTCATGAATATAAACATATTTTCTGCTATAGATATATTCTCTATTAGCTTCGGATACCTCTGTATATAAGATACGCCTTCAAGTCCTTTAAATGATGGGGTTATTGTAATTGTCTTATCTTTATATATAATCTTCCCCGTAGTATGGGGCTTCTTTCCGGAGATAGCATCATAAAATAAACTTTTGCCTGAACCGTTTTCCCCGACTAAAACATGAATCTCCCCTGTTTTCAATTCCAGGTTTATATCTTTCACAAAGTAGCCGTCAGTATCTCTGGAGTTTAAGTTCTTTATATCTAATATTGTATCTGCCATTTTTGTACACCCTTTGTTTCTTTTAGTATAAAAGAGCGGTATATTTTTAGTTTATAATCCATTATATCACTTATCTCAAGTAGTTTCATCAGGGTCAATTTTACATTTTTTTATACCTTCATCATACAAATACACTTGTACTTACCTTCAGCAATAGTTGTCCGTACATTTTATCATAAAAAATTATATCTCTCTCATAAATGTACCTGTATATTATGCTATATTTTCAGAATATATTCAGAAGTAAGTTTTTAGTTTTTAAAATAACCTGTTAAATCTTTTCCAAGCCTCTTATATCTCTCTCATAAAGCCTCTGATACTGCTCTGCCCTCAGCTTATCAGGATAACATGTCACTGTATAGGGTGAAGCCATCTTCTCAATGGCTTTCTGGAAATCCCCATGGATACCTGCTGCCACAGCGGCTGTTATTCCTGCCCCCAGGGCACAGGCCTCTTCTGATTCCGCCACCTTTACAGGCATATTCAGGACATCAGTTATAACCTGTATGACAAAATTATTCTTCCTGGGGATACCGCCAACAGCTATCACCTCTTCTATCTCCAGATTTTCTTTGATAAAATGCTCAGTGATGGCCTTTGTCCCAAAAGCAGTTGCTTCCACCAGTGCCCGGAATACCGCAGGAGCTGTAGTAGCCAGATTGAGGCCAATGATGGCTCCCTTCAGGGCCTGGTCTGCAAATGGCGTACGCCTGCCGTTTAACCAGTCCAGAGCCAGAGGGCCCGTCTCCTCTACAGGCAGTTTCTCTGCTTCTTCGGTCAGCCTCCCCAGGATCTTTTTTTCAACCCCTTTTATAATATTCTCTTTAAGCTGAGTATCAGGTCCTTCCAGATCAGATATGATAGCCCTGAGGGGCCAGGATAATAAAGACCTGAACCAGGCATAAACATCTCCAAAAGAAGACTGGCCGGCTTCCAGTCCGATATATCCCGGTATGACAGAGCCTTCTATCTGGCCGCAGATACCCCTGATTATCTTCTTGCCTATGGCCTCATGAGGAACTATAATGAGATGACAGATAGAGGTACCCATGATCATCACAAGGGCCCTTTCCCTGATACCTGCGCCAATTGCACCCAGATAGCCATCAAGGGAACCCACTGCCACTGGAATCCCTGCCGGAAGCCTCAGCCGTTTTGCCCACTCTGCTGTCAAATTACCTGCCTTTTCAGAAGTGGTATAGGTCTTTTCATACAACCTTTCCCTCAATCCGGCCAGCAACGGGTCAAGCCCGGACAGGAACTCCTCTGAAGGCAGGCCGTTCCACTCTTCATGCCACATGGCCTTGAGGCCTGCAGTACAACGGCTCCTCTTCATGGTCAGGGGATCTGTCTGCCCTGTAAGTACTGCCGGAATCCAGTCACATTGTTCCACCCATGAAAAGGCGGCTTCCCTGACCTTTTCATCCTCCCTCAATACATGGAGTATCTTGGCCCAGAACCATTCAGAAGAATATACCCCGCCTTCATATCTGGTATAATCAACTCCACCCCAATTCCAGGCCCTTTCATTTATTTCCGCTGCCTCTTTCACAGCGGTATGGTCCTTCCAGAGTATAAACATGGCATTGGGATTTTCCTTAAACTCATCAAGTAAAGCCAGGGGAATTCCTTCCCTGTTTACGGCACAGGGGGTTGAACCGGTTGTATCAACACCGATTCCGGCGATCCTCTTTCTTACTTCTGGGCTGCACTGCTTCAGAGCCTCATTCACTACTTCTTCCATGGACTCAAGATAATCCAGGGGGTGCTGGCGGAATTGGTTGAGAGATGGAACACAGTACTTCCCTTCCCTCCACCTCCTGTAAAAGGAAACAGAACTGGACACTTCCTCCCCGGATTCAGTATTGACTACCAGAGCCCGTACTAAATCAGAACCATATTCAAGACCTAGAACATATTTGGCACTCATGATTATTCCTCCTCAGCAGGTAACTATT
>JAAYLO010000138.1 GCA_012521855.1 Halanaerobiaceae bacterium | reverse complement strand
TCTTTTCGCTGCCGTAGATCCTGTTGTTGGAGGGCTCATTAAGTTCCAGTTTTATCTCTTCCAGTTTATTATCAAGGGGATTTGTCTCACTGTGGTATTCAAATATATTATCTTCTTCTGTTTCACTACCCAGGATGAGGAAGATACCGTCAGCACTCACCTTCCAGTTTATCAACCTCAGCTGGTCAAAAAAGCTCATATTATCCAGTTGTCCAATTATTATCCTGTCCAGGGGATAATATTCTTTAAGGCCTTCAAAGAGTTCAGGTGATTTCCGCAGTGTTTTTGAACTGTATCCCGGTTCCTCCTCTGTAATGATTCCCCGCTGTTTCATGCTGTAGCGGAGCCTGTCTCTGGCCAGAAGTAGTAATTCTGACCAGTTCCCTCTCTGACAGTCTATAAAGAGTTCTTTCAGGACAGAGGAATCAAGTGTTTTCAACTCTTTTACTATCTTTTTTATTACGGCCTTCAGGTAATCATGGCTCAGTTTATCTGTTATCTGTCCGATTTCTGGTTTTTTCCCGGATTTATTCAGTGCCTCCGGTCCATTTCCATCCTTCTCCAGAAGAACAAAGGGGGCAAATAGCCCGATATCCTGCCCTGTCAACTGCCCCAACTGCTCTTTTTCCATGTTTGCAGGAATATTGATTAACTCCTGGAGCAATTTATCCTGGTCTCTTTTTGCTTTGTCTATTAAGAAGACCTGTCCGGATTGTCTGTTTAATTGTGCTGTTATATTCTCAGATAAGAGATAATGGTCTATTTTCTTTTCTGCCCATTTTTTGTATACCCTGTATCTCTCTATCAATCTCATCTTCAACTCGATTATACCCGGGTCAAAGTTCTTTTCGACCAGTTCTTCTGCTTTTTCCCTTTCCAATTCCAGTACTTCCTGAATTATTCCTGCTATTTCAGGTTTTAATTTATCGGCATCAACCTCGATACCGTTTTTTAACCTGTATTTACCGGCAATACTGGAATATTGACCATCCTCATCATAGAAAATTATTCCCCTGTCTATGAAAGCAAATTCCAGTTTCTCTATAATACTCATCTTTCTTTTCTGCAGTTCCTTGTTTAGAAGCTCATCCATGTAAAAGAGCAGTCCTGTTTTATAGCCCAGAAATTCATTTCCCCTGAACTTCAACATATTACCCATACCGGTACCATTGTATGTTATCTCCTGATCTGTCTCCAGGAAATTACCACAGACTATAGCTGCATACTGTACCAGGGCCCCGCTATTGCCTGAACCTGTTAGTATATATTTATATCCAGTCCCATGTTCCTCTAGTTGTTTTCTGTATTCCTCTTCAGCTTTGTCAAAAAGGGCTACAGGAAGGCCTGCTGCTACAGCCAGATTAATAAAGCTTCCCTGTTCCCGATCCAGCTTATAGCTTATATTTATTGTATCTTCATCACTACTTACCCTGACTTTGAGCTCAGTTTCCTGTCCGGCCTTCTCCTGGAACCATTGTGCCATTTCCTCCAGGCTCCCCG
>JAAYLO010000137.1 GCA_012521855.1 Halanaerobiaceae bacterium | reverse complement strand
TTGCAGGTTCTAAGAGTTTGAATTTGGTACTAAATCCAGAAAGATTTGTAAGGGGATATAGGGATCCAGTAAAAAAGCAAGACCCTATATATGTCTACGGTAATGATATCTCTGGTAATTACCTTGGTAAAGAGGAAGGAATAAAAGAGCTGAGGGAAGCAGCAGGTATAGCCATGGAGTATCTGGAGAAGGATGAGGGCAAGTTTCTGGAAGAATGGGAAGTAGTATATGGAGCTGATAATTATAAGTTGGTGACAGATTATCTGGATTATATTAAGAGTATATTTGATCCAAATTCAAGTGAAGAGATTTATCCTGATCGTGATGAACTTAAAAATATGAGAAGAAATCAGAAATTGATAAAACTGACTTTTACTGTTGCAGAAGGAGTTTTGTCTGTTACGTCTAATTATATCAGTTCCAAAGTAAAAGGTCCTGAAAGTTTTATAGGGAAAGTATCTCTTGGTTTTTCCAAAACAGCGTTAAAAGATTTATTAAAAGAAACGGAATCTCTTCCTTTACAGCTAATAGGGGCAGTATTATTGAATACAGATAAAATAGAACCGAAAATGATTATTAATATTCTTAAAGATTCTGCATCACCTATTTCAAAATATTTACAGGATGAACTTAAATATGATGTAGATGAAACGATAAAAAAACTACAGGAAAATACACTTACAGGAACTGAAGAAAAAAAAATGAAAGAAGATATAATAAAGGCTATTGAGGATTATTTAAACTCCTTGAATATGAAGGCTATACAAAGCCTTAGCCTCGATGATACTGGATTCAGGGTTCTGGTTCTTAAAAAAGGAAATGATGTAGTAATAGCATACAAAGGAAATAGTCCAGATAGCAGCAAACTACTTCCAGATGAGTTTTATAATTTACATATAGTGTATGATCTGATAAAACGAAAGGATTTCTTTAATGAGAATACAAAAATAACCTTTACAGGTTATGAAGGTGGAGCAGATCTGAGTTTTTTGAATTCATTAATAGTTGATGAGAATAATTTTTGTACATCCCATTTCTTTTATAATACTATTCACAGAACGGAAGAATATTTGAATTTTACTGAAAAACATATAGATAAATACTATAAAACAAATATAGAGATAGTTTTTTCTGGAGGAAAAAAGTTCGCAGAAAGCACAATAAAAAGAACTACCTATGCAATTATCGCTGCAAAATTAAAAGGGATAAAATTGGCTGCAGGTATTGCAGGGATAAAAATAGCATTAATTGCATTGCTTCTCTGGTTAGGTATAAAAGCAATAAGAGAGTTTATCAACTCTGCCCGGATCAGGAGAATATATAATAAATTAAAAGAGCTGGAATTGCTCAGAAGAAATGATAAAATAAATCCCCTGTATTCTGCTGTTATAGAAGAAAGAATTGAAGGATATATAACTGATAGATTTCTGAAGAATGATTACATATCTGTAAAACTAAATAGTGGCCGGGTAGTGAAGATAAAAAAAGAAGATGCATTATACCTGATTTCAGAAGAAATACTGGACAAGATAAAAGAGGATGAAGATGGGCTCTTATCGGTATATGACCTAGATATTATGATAGGAGGTCACAATAGAGCACTTATCAAATTGGCGAATAATGGTAAATATTACGAAACAATGCAGATCACTGATAATTATTTGTTAGGTAGCTATGGAGGGCCTTTAAGAGTTACACATGATCTAAATGAAGAAGAAATAGAAAAACGACTGGTATCAGGACATACAATGAACAGTATTATGGAAATGGTAGCTGGGTTACAGGGAAGTTACATAAAAAGAGCGGGTAAGATAAGGTTTGTTTTTTATGATAAGAAAGACTTTATTTCAAGAGAAGCTGGTAATTTATTTATTGAAGACAATATATATTTATTGAAAGATAAGATTGTAGAAAAGAATAGCGAAGTTGACTCTATAATTGTACAGTTTTTAAAAGCAGCACCGGAAAGTAGAGGGATGGGAGAAATATTAGAAAAGGCAATAGTTAAAGTCAATGAATTCTTTGAAAAAATGCCAGGAGAAACACTTACTAATGAGTTTATATTCTGGCCATATATAAATAAAGAGGGTTATTTAAGAAAAGAATTAAGAGAAGATTATATTATTAGTGCCTTTAAATCTATGTTGCAATATTCTTATGAGGATGACAGTTATGTTCCTAAAAGAGTAAAATATGAGAATAAGGATAAGTTATACGAATATCGAGAAAATTTTCAGAAATGGTTTGTAAAAAAAGACGTATATGAAATATTTCTGAAAAGAATTAAAAATATAGTTAACATAATATTTGTTCATAGTAGTGAAAGATATTCGCAATATAAAGATAGCCATGCTGCCTTTAATCATTTCAGAGCAATCCTGAAATGGCTAGAAGAGAATAAAGATAAGTTAGACGAGAAATTTTATCAAATATCAACACAGGAACAGGAGAGGCTGGGAGGATTATTTACCAGAGTAATAGGAGAGATAATAATCAATCCTGAAGCAAATAAAAGGTTGGAATATAAATATAATCCTTATGATTTTATTACAGGAGGTTCTATAAAAATAAATGCAGTAAATTTGCCAGAAACAACTGCTGAAAATGAAGAAAAGATTGTAAACTATCTGGATTATATTATTATAAGAGAAACAGAATTGGGCAGAAAAGCCCTTATGTCAGAAGGTATAAATTTTAAAAATGGAGAGACATTAAAAGCAAAGTGTTCCCAGGGAGAAGAAAATATTAAAGCTGCTGAATTAGGTGAGCTATTAAAAAAAGCGTAGGACTTTTTATTTAAATATAGAAATATGGAGTTGGTGAGTAATGAAAGAGAATCAGAAAAAGGTTTTTGAAAAAATATTTGAAATGGACTTTAAAAAAGAACCTGTAAATCTGCTGGAAGAACTGGAAGAAGATATAAATAAGGAGAATGAAATTCAACTTGAAGAAACTGTAATTGAAGATACGAAGGAAATAATCCTGGATTATAAAATGGAAAACAGGCTGGATAGAAGTTTGATTTTATCAATTGCAGCAGGTTTGCCAACGGAGGAGTTTTTAAAAGCTGAATATATATATAGACAAATGGAAGACAGGGAAGGGCAAGAAGAAAGAAAAACTGTTTACAAGTATTATTTAGAAGGCTCTTTGTTGGCTGGTTCTTTAGCCCAATATGCTGCAATTATGTCTGAAGGATTTGTAGAACAATATCAGACAATAACTTATAATGCTATTGGCCTGGAAAACTTTCTTGAGTTTCATGGTAATGAATTCTTAGGTTTAAAGGCAGGACTTTTATATTATCTGGATGATCTCTGCAATAATAATAAGCGAAGTATGATGAAGACAATACTTTACAGACTGGAAGATGAAGGGATAATAAAATACGGGAATATCAGTGATGAATACAGGACACATGATGGAGAAATCTTACAGGGAGATTATATAAAAGAGGTTCTGATAGATGTATTCAGGGAAAGTCTGGAGATAGATCTAGAGGGAGCAAAAGAATTGGTTAATACACACTTTAAGTCTGAAATAGTGGAACGGAAGATGCGTTTTATCGATAGATATAGGTTGTATCAAAAAAAATATGAAGAGAAAAATGACAGGATAATAAATTATGTCTTTTCGGAAAATTTACCGGCACAACTATTCAGACAAATTGGTTCTACATACATAATTGATAGTAATCTGGTAAAACAGGATGATGAATTAAGAAACAATTTTATAAATCGAATTGAAGTGATTAATGAAGAAAAACTTGAGAACTTTAAGGAGCATAGCATCGATATATTTGAGCCTTTTGTCCTGTTGAAGGAAAACGGTAATGGAGTTAATGCCCGAAATAGACTAAAGGAAAGAGCGAAAATAAATGAAATTACTGATATGTTAAGTCAGGATTACTTGAAAGCTGCAATAAAAGATATAGTAATTGAGCTGGATAAAAAGGACAGGTCGCTTCTGGTGGATATATTCAAAAAGTGTCAGTCCTCAAAGGAAGACGAATTTGTCAATCTCATAATAGACAGGCTCTTATATAGCAGGTATCTGAAGGGTTTAATCAATGAATCAGAACTGAAATACTCTTCTAGATTTTTAAAGGATAATCCCGATTTCTTTGCAAATTGCAATAAAACTTATCCCCTTGATAGAGTAATAATTGAACAGTTGAAGAAAATGCCTGCAGCCGAAATCAGGGAGCTCTGGGACTGGAAGGTGAGTGCTGACGGTATCTTCCTCATCCTGGGGAGTGAAACAGAAGAAGATAATATATTTGAATACCACAGTGAGACAAATCCCCTTGATAATAAACTGGAAGAGATAAAACTGGAACTTAATGAGCCCTCCAACAACAGGATCTACGGCAGCGAAAAGA
>JAAYLO010000136.1 GCA_012521855.1 Halanaerobiaceae bacterium | reverse complement strand
GTCCAGTACCCTGATGGGCTCCTTCTATTAGACCCGGTATGTCTGCCATAACAAAGGATTTGTGATCCCCGGCATTCACAACTCCAAGATTTGGTGTAAGTGTTGTAAAATGATATGAGGCAATCTTTGGTTTAGCTTCCGAAACAGCAGCTATCAGGGTGGACTTGCCCACATTAGGAAATCCTATGAGGCCGACATCTGCCAGGAGTTTCAATTCCAGACGGAGGGTTCTGCTTTCACCTGGCTGACCCTTTTCTGCAAATTGAGGTGTTTTTCTGGTAGCTTTTTTGAACCGTGCATTTCCTTTACCGCCTTTTCCTCCTTTTGCCGCAACAAATTCCTGATCTCCGCTGGTCAGGTCGGCCAGAAATTCACCAGTATCAGCATCATATACTATTGTTCCAGGCGGTACCCGTAAAATCAAATCCCTTCCATTGAGTCCATGCTTATTACTGCCTGAACCATGAGCCCCTTTTTCAGCCTGATGAAATTTTTGATAGCGGTAATCAATCAGGGTACTGAGTCCCTCATCTACTTTCAAAATCACATTGCCGCCATCCCCGCCGTCCCCGCCATCCGGCCCGCCCTTAGGAACAAATTTTTCACGGCGGAAACTTACTACTCCATCTCCGCCATCTCCGCCTTTTACCCTGAATTCTACTTCATCCAGAAACACTTCATCACCTTCTTTCATCACATATATATTATAAACAGTACTGATTACATTTATCAATATAAAAAACCCCCAGTAATAACTGAGGGATATTCTTATATCTTCTTTTATACTCAATTAACCGATTGCTTGATATTGTTCATCAGTATAAACACTTATCTGCCGGGAAGATTTGCCCTTTCTTTCAAAACTAACATATCCGTCCACTTTTGCAAAGAGGGTGTCATCAGAACCCCTGCCTACATTTATACCGGGATGAAATTTTGTACCCCTCTGTCTAACCAGGATACTTCCTGCTGTCACAAACTGGCCGTCAAATCTTTTAACACCAAGCCGTTTTGACTCACTATCGCGTCCATTTCTGGAACTGCCAACACCTTTCTTTTTAGCCATCTATCATCCACCCCCTCTAAATCCAGATATATTAATAAAATAATCCGTTATGCTTCAATCTTCTCTATCAATACCCGTGTATATGGCTGACGGTGTCCTGTTTTTTTACGATAACGTTTTTTCCTCCGGTATTTAAAGACAATAACCTTCTTGTCTTTACCCTGTTCAATTACCTTACCGGTTACTCTGGCACCTTCTAAAATCGGTTTCCCGAATTTAGCATCATTATCATCGACCAAAGACAAAACCTGGTCAAATTCCACAGTTTCACCAACTTCAACAGGAAGTTTTTCAACCTTTACAATCCGGCCTTCTTCCACCCTGTATTGTTTTCCGCCTGTTTTTATTATAGCATACATACCCTAACACCTCCCTTACCTCGAGACTCGCCGGAGCAGGCAGCCACCCCCAGGGCAGCATTTACGGCCTGGCCCGTGCGGTTTTGGTAACAAAGTATATTTTAGCATATAATTTGCCTGTAGTCAAGCTCAGGAGTTGTTTTATACAGACCTAATGAGCTCCCCATCAAGAAGACTGGCAGCAGCCTTATCGATAATCAAATTTACATCAGGATGCAGCTGCAAAAAAGAAGATGGAGTGTTCGTTGTAACAAGGCCACT
>JAAYLO010000135.1 GCA_012521855.1 Halanaerobiaceae bacterium | reverse complement strand
TTTTATTGTACGGATAATTCCAGGAGTAAGGAAGAAAGCAAGAAATCTGAAAGCGTAAAGGCATCCTAGGGATGATACTGGTCAGTGCCTGTCTCCTGGGTGAAAACTGCAGATATGATGGAAGTAATGCCCTGCAGGAAGAATTATCAATTCTTCTTGAGGGCAGGGAAATTAAAATGATCTGTCCAGAAGTGGCCGGCGGCCTTGGTATACCCCGTCCTCCAGCCGAGATATCCGGCGGGGACGGTCATGATGTATTGAGGCGCAGAGCTGAAGTTATCAGTGAAGATGGTGCTCGTTTGACAGATTTTTTTGTTTCTGGTGCAAAAGAGGTTCTGAAAGGGCTTGATTTTGAGGATATTGAGTTTGCCATTCTAAAAGCCCGGAGCCCTTCCTGTGGAAAAGGAGAGATATATAACGGCAGCTTTAATGGTGAACTGAGGAAAGGACCGGGAGTAACGGCGGCATATCTGCAGGATAAAGGGATAGAGGTCTTCAGTGAAGAAGAGATAGACAAAATAAGAATAAAATTGAGGGAATGAGAAAGATGGAACTTTCAGTTAAAGGGAAGTTCCATTTTTTTATTTCAGCACTCTCCTTCTGGTGTTATTATCCAGATAATTGTTGCGGAATCTGGAATAAAAGCTGGTAAATATGAGGCAAGATATTATCAGGAAAGAATGAAAGGAGAGTATTTGTCATGAAGAAATGGTCAAGGTTTTGTATCATTGTAGGGGCTTTAGTCATCATCTTTGTTCTGCTAGCAGTATTCAACCAGACAGAGTTGGAAGCTGCCCAGCCTACCTTGAGATGGGGGAGCAGGGGGACCAGTGTCACTGTATTGCAGAGAAAACTGGCTGCCTGGGGTTATTATAAAGGCAGGATAGACGGCATATATGGTTCAGATACATACCGGGCAGTAATTAATTTTCAGAGGAAAAACCGTTTGAGGGTTGATGGTATAGTGGGGCAGGAGACCTGGGCTGCACTGGGTTATCAATGGGCAGGAAGCGGGGGGCAGAATGCTGTTTATACTGCTGCCAGGGGTGTAAGCAGAAGTAATGATCTGGAATTGATTGCCCGCCTGGTCCATGCTGAGGCGAGGGCTGAGCCTTATGAAGGCCAGGTGGCAGTTGCAGCGGTTTTGTTAAACCGTGTGCAAAGCCCCAAATTCCCCAATACTGTCAGCGGTGTCATCTACCAGCCGGGGGCCTTTGAATCTGTAGCCAACGGACAGTTCAATTTACCCCCTACTGATGAAAACCGCAGGGCGGCACAATCAGCTCTTAACGGCTGGGATCCTACGCATGGGGCCTTATTTTTCTGGAATCCCTCCAAACCGGTCAGCAGGTGGATCTGGTCGAGAAAAATAATAAGAAGAATCGGTAATCATGTTTTTGGCATTTAGGGGTATCAGTAAATCAGTCGATAGAAGGAGGTTTTTAAAATAAAGAATAGATCATGGGTTGTTCCTCTGCTGTTGGCAGTAGTACTTATTACAGGAGTGGCTTACTGGGGTTATGATCAGTATAGGGAAAATGAGCAGCTACAAATCTATATGGGATATACTTTTCACCGTTCTTTCTTTGATCTGGTAGAAAGTGTGGAAGAACTGCAGGTATTGATTGGGAAGGGGCTTGCTTCCACTTCTCCCAGGCAGAATATATTGCTTTTGACAGATGTCTGGAGCCGGGCCAACACTGCCCAGGCTGAATTGAACAGACTGCCCCTGTCAGCACAGACCGTTCATGATGTAGCCGAGTTTTTGAGTAAGACCGGGGACTTTGCACATGCCATGGCCAGACAGAATGCAGACGGGCAGGCCCTGACCTCTGAAGAGAGGCAGACCCTGAATCAACTCAGGCAGCATGCCATCCGCGTTGTGGAAAGACTACACGAGGTACAGAGTGATGTTCTGGCCGGCAGAATAAACTGGGTCAGTATGGTTAAACAAACAAGGCAAAATCTGGAAGAAGAAAAAAAGAGTGATAAAGAAAAAGACAGGATAAATATAGATGATATCAGGGATGAGATGAGCAGGGTACCGGTATTGATCTATGACGGCCCCTTTTCAGACCATATCATGGAGAGAGAGCCACTGGGCCTGAGGGGAGAAGAAATGTCAAAGGACGAGCTCCGGGACAAGGTCAGGGAACTGTTAGACGGGGATACGGGTGATCTTTCAGTTTCAGAAGGTACTGATGTTAATGGGAAAATTCCCTCATACAACTTTCAGGTCAAGACAGGGAATGGTGCGTATTCTGTAGATCTTGCTAAAAAGGGCGGGGCACTGGTAAGCCTGTTGAATAACAGGGATGTTCAATCAGCAAAAATTCCCATGGACCAGGCAGTGGATAAGGCCTCCAGTTATCTGGCCAGAGTCGGTTTTCAGGGGATGGAGCCCACTTATTCAGAAATCAAGGACAATGTAGCCTATATCTCCTTTGCCTATCAGCAGGATGATGTATTGTTCTTCCCGGATATTGTGAATGTCCAGGTTGCCCTTGATAATGGACAGGTAATGGCAGTTGAGGCCATGAATTATCTGATGTCCCACAAGGAGAGGAAAACAGAGAAGCCTGAAATCCCCGAAGAAGAGATAAGGGAAATGGCCTCTTCTACCCTGGAAAGCATAGAGAATATAAGGCTTGCTGTCATTCCTAAATCGAGTCTCCGGGAGGTCTTCACCTATGAGGTGCGGGGTAAGATAGGTGATGAGATATATCTCATCTATATAAATGCGAAAACAGGGAATGAGGAAGAGATACTGAAGGTGATTACAGGAGAACAGGGAACCTTCGCTCTGTAAATGAGCATATTTATAAGTTTGTTTTCCATCCGGCACCCTTTTTTTAGGAAGTAAAATGTGATATAATTTTACTGATATAGTAAAGCGGGTGAACAGATGGAGACTGTAATTGTAAAGCATTGTGATAATTATGATGAAAGATTGGTAGACAAAAAAATATCACAGATATTTGAGGAGCTGGGCGGGATAGGATCATTTGTGAAACCAGGTCAGAAAGTCCTGCTGAAGGTCAATTTACTGATGGATAAACCGGCAGAGGCAATGGTTACTACCCATCCACTGGTGGTGAAGGCAGTTGCTAAGCTGGTCAGGGATGCCGGGGCTAATCCAGTTATTGGAGATAGTCCCGGAGGCCCATTCAGCAGGATACTGCTGGAAAGGGCCTATCAGAAGACCGGCTTGAAGGAAATTGCAGAAGAGACTGGCATAGAGCTTAATTATGAAATTGAACAGGAGAAGGTTTCCTTTGACGGGAAATTGAACAAATCCTTTGTTCTGGGGAAGTTTGTAACAGATGCCGAACTGGTGATAAATCTTGCGAAATTGAAGACACATGGCCTTACGATGATGACAGGGGCAGTAAAGAACCTCTTCGGGACAGTTCCGGGCTTATTGAAGGCAGAATATCATTTGAAGATGCCCCGGCTGGCTGATTTTTCAGAAATGCTGGTAGAATTAGCCCTCTGTGTCAATCCGGTCCTGAACATCGTTGACGGTATCTGGGGAATGGAGGGCGAAGGCCCTTCTGCAGGAAGGATAAGGCAGTTTTCATATTTATTTGCCGGCAGTTCAGCTTTTGCAGTGGATACTGTCCTGGCTTATTTCTTGGGGATCAATCCAGTTAACAGGGCACCGGTAATAGATGCTGCCAGGAAAAGGGGGCTATGCTCAAGCATGGAAGAAATAAGGCTCATCGGTGATGAGCTTATTCCCCCGGGAGATGTTGAAATTCCTCTTCCTGTTGAAAATTCAAATCTTATAGACCGGAGACTGCCAGAAGGGGTTTCAAGGATATTGGAGCCATTATTGAAACCCCGTCCTGTTTTCCTTCCGGAAAAATGCACTGGCTGCCGGGTCTGTTATCAAAGCTGTCCGCCACAGGCCATCAGAATGAATCATCAAAAAGCAGAGGTAGTCCTTGATGAATGCATCCGCTGTTTCTGTTGCCAGGAATTATGTAAGTATCAGGCTGTGAAGATCAAGAGGCCCTTATTGGGAAAAATTTTAACAAAATAAAGAATAAGGGCTTATAATACATGGTGTATTTTATTAAATGAGGTGATGAGGTGAAGATTGGCATTATATCTGATACCCATATTCCAACAAAGGCAAGAAGGATTCCTGAGATAGTACTGGATAGATTCAGGGGTGTTGATCTGATTATTCATGCAGGAGATATTATTCAGAGGAAGGTTCTTGATACCCTTGCTCAAATCGCACCTGTTCAGGCAGTATCAGGCAATGTTGATCCACTGCCATTGAGAGAAACCCTGCCGGAAAAACTGGAGCTGGAGCTTGAGGGCTATAAAATTGCTGTGTCACACGGCCATAAGGTCAGGGGACATCTGATGAACACACTTTGTTTGATGTTTCCAGAAGCTGATATAATTATCTTTGGCCATACCCACAAGCCCTGTAATGAGATTATAAACGGTCAGCTGCATTTTAACCCCGGATCACCGACTGATAAAAGGTGGCAGAAAAATCATTCCTTTGGTATTATTGAGCTGGGAGAAAAAATCCAGGCAGAGATAATTGAATTTTAAATAAATTAATTATTTTCAAAGGAGGTATCTTGATGGCTGTTTATGATACGGCCCATAAACTGGCCCGTGAACTCAAGAAATCAGAGGAATACAAAGCATATCTGGAGATTAAAGAAAAAATTGAGGAAAATCCCAAAACAAAGGAAATGCTGCTTGATTTCCAGAAGAAGCAATTCAAATTACAGGCTATGGCCATATCAGGCCAGGAAATAACAGAAGAGGAAAAAGAGAATTTTGATAAATTATCAGAGATAATTAAACTGAATAAAGATATCCAGAAATATCTGGATGCAGAATATCGTATGTCTGTAATGCTGGCTGATATTCAGAAGATATTATTTGCCGATCTGGAGATTGGTTTCAAGGATGAAGAAGAAGAAAAGCACCCTTAAAGGTGCTTTTTTATTTCTTCTATACTATACAGGAACTACTTCTTTAATCCCGGGAACATACTTTTTCAGGGTCTGTTCAATTCCATTTTTGACAGTAAGTGTCGACATGGGGCAGCCTTTGCATGCTCCCTGTAGTTCAACCTTAACTATGCCATCATCAGTGACTTCGACCAACTTTACGTCTCCGCCGTCTGCCTGCAGGCCGGGTCTGATTTTATCCAGTATTCTGGCTACTTCTTCTTTCAAATTTACACCCCCTGTATTATATTGTACTAATATTGTACAATTTTTATTATAACACTATCTTAAAAAAAAATAAAGAATAGTATTATTCTTTATTTTTATTTATATCCTTTATATCATAAACCTTCAGGTACAGATTCAGTTCATAGCTTATAACCAGATATAAAAGCTGTAGCTGATAGGTATGCCCTTCTACGACCAGACTGGCTTCATTTATTATATCATGCAAGAGGAAGGGATCTATCTCACTGATCTTTTTTCCGATCAGTCCGGAAAGCAGGCTCTGTATCTTTTTTACAATTTCCTGCTGTTTATGCTTATTAAGATCAGTATCCAGATAAGGCTTTATTGTCTGTATAATTAACCTGTCCCTGTATTGCTGATCCAGCTGCTCAATTTTCTCTTCAGCTTCCTTCAGGCTGCTTTTCAATTCATTGTTTTCCAGGATCAGTTTATCGATATCCTTTCCGCTGTAAGCAGTAATTATGGCAGCCCCTGTCAGGAATCCAAGTAAAAAGATTACAAAAAAAAAGCATAAATCTGCCCGCTTAAAAATGAAGAAATAAGTCCGGTTGCTGTCTGTATCAGAAAAGCTGGACAATGTTTATTTACCCCCGCAGAAAATAATAATTATCCAGTAACCGAGCTGTGCTCCGAAAAAAGCACTCAAGAGTATAGATATCTGCTGCAGAATTATTTTTATATTTCCCTGAAACAAAACCCCCTCCAGGAGGCGGAGATTGGCAAAAGTCCCGCCTATTGTACTGAGTATAGCATAGAGCTTCAGGTTATCAGCAATATCAATCATTGCTTTCAGCGGAGACTGATGGATCAGAATGGCTCCGATACTCCCGATAAAAGTACCTCCAAGAACTACCCCGAGGGCAGTAAAAAAGACAGGTATAACTCTGTTCAAATTTATTCACCTCTATAATATGTATAATTAGCTTATACCTGCTTTATACCTCCCTGCCCTGAAAATATCATCAAAAACACCTTTATTGATCAATTCGATCATTTTTCCTGCGATTATTGGGTCAAATTGCCTACTGGAACATCTTTCCAGCTCCTGGATTATTTCTTCCTTGCTCATGGCCGGTTTGTAGGTGCGCCCGTAAGTCATGACATCAAAGGCATCACAGACGGCCAGGATTCTTGAGCCAAAAGGTATATCTGTTCCTTTTTTACCTTCCGGGTAACCTTTTCCATCATAATGTTCATGATGATGTAACAGGATATCAAGGCCGTTATTCATTAGATCAATGTTTTTCAAAAGCTGGTAACCAAATAGACTATGTTTTTTTATCTCATTGTATTCTTCAGCCGTCAGGCTGGAAGAACTTTTCAGGATTTCATCAGAGACATTTATCTTTCCTATATCATGGATCCTGGCGATATTTACTATCTGTTCAGCTTTTGTTCTTTTAATTCCCATTGCAGTACACAGGGTTTCCGTATAGCGGGCAACCCGTTCACAATGCCCTTCAGTATAATGATCCTTTAAATCGATGATCTTTAAGAAACTTTCCGTAAGCTGTGTAATGGAATTCAGCATTTTTATCTTTGCATATAAAAAATCCTTTATGATATAGACAAAGAGGAGAGCTGACAGAAAAACAGGTTTGCCGAATTTCAGAAAACCGTGGTATAATACTGTACCCAGGAAAAAGGAGATAAAGACAATCTTTATTAACTGTGTAAAATAGGAAAAAGAAATATTCTGGCTACCGCCTGAACTTTTTATCACCAGATAAACCAGGCCGTTATTGAGAATAAAATATATTATGGTTGCAGCCAGGAAAGCCAGAACAGGGGTATTTGTGTGTCCAAGGACAATCCTGAAACATAGTGAGGCGGCCCCGGCTGTTATGAAGATCATCATCCGGTTAAACAAAAATTTGTACCATATAAAGCCCTTTTCCCGTTTTTTTAGATTACAGGTACCGATTAAGGCAATCACGGCTGCCTGGAATGGTTCAAATTCTGCCATTATTGGAAATAAGAACGGCAGGACTATAGACATTGAAATCTGGTTGATAGAATGGTCAAGGGCTGTAATATTGTTGGACAGGAAGAGCATTAAGGTAAAAAATAATAAATCAAAAAAAGAAAGCGCTTTTATACCATGAAAATGATAAAGAAATAAGGAAAAGGACAGGAATAGAAAGAAAACAGAAAATAGAAAATATTTCAATTTATTTGTCAATTGGAATCACCCCTCAACAGATATGACGGTATTTTATATTAAGACCACCAGCTTGTATTAGCCATGATTCTCTTTTTCATATTGTATCCTCCTTTTTGTTGATTAAGCCGGGCCAATGGTTTATATCTATCTATTTTTTTAAACCAAAATACCGTCATTTATCTATATAATTCATTGAATACAAAAAAAATCCTTTTTGCGAAGAGAGAAATAAGTCTAAATTACTATTGCAGGATTTGCTCTTACTGATCAGGAAAAATTCATTGAATAATTGATTATCTCATAATTTTAGATTAATATAATAATATAGAAGCTATCTGCCCTGGCAGAGGTGAGCGGTGATAAATATGATGTCGAAAAACAGTGGGAATAATGGCTTTATTCACTTACACAGCCATACAGAGTACAGTCTTCTTGATGGTGCTGCACGTGTTGATGCTCTGGTTTCACGGGCCCGTGAATTAGGCATGCCCGCAGTGGCCATGACTGATCACGGGGCTCTTTATGGCGTGGTTGATTTTTATAAAAAGGCAAGGGCAGAGAAGATAAAGCCGATAATAGGCTGTGAAGTATATCTGACTCCGGGCTCCATGAGAGAAAAAGATAACAGGACCCGTTATCACCTCATCTTACTGGCAGAGAATAATGAGGGATATCATATCCTTCTTAAGATTGTCAGCAAAAGCTGGCTGGAGGGTTTTTATTATAAACCCAGAGTGGATAAAGAACTGCTGGGAGAATACAGTAATGGCCTGATAGGACTCTCTGCCTGTATTCAGGGAGAAATCCCCCAGCTGATTTTACAGGGCAATTACCAGGAGGCCCTGAAGACTGCTGAAGAATACAGGGAGATATTCGGCAGCGACAATTTCTTCCTTGAGTTACAGGACCACAGCTTACGGGAGGAGAAACTGGTTAACAGCCAGTTGATAAAGATATCAAATGAATCAGGCCTGCCTCTCGTACTTACTAATGATGTTCACTATGTGAATAAAGAGGATGCTGCCCTTCACGATGTCCTCCTTGCCCTTCAGACCGGGAAGACGGTAAATGACAGGGAGCGTATGACCTTCCCCAATGATAGTTTTTATTTTAAATCTGCAGAGGAGATGGCAGCTCTCTTCCACGCCCTGGAAGACCCCTGCAGGAATACCATGTGGATTGACGGCCGGAGTGAG
>JAAYLO010000134.1 GCA_012521855.1 Halanaerobiaceae bacterium | reverse complement strand
CTCTTAGACTATCAAAAGACCCTCCAGTATTATCTTTCAAATCTATAATAATATTTTCATAATCTCTCATCTCTGGTATATATTTTTTTAAACTTTTATTTGACTCTTTTTTATGAAAACTTTTTATATGTATATAATAAATATTATCTTGCACGGGTTTACCATATATCTCCCTGGCTTGCTGGAGCCCTAATTCATTATTTTTAGACATTTCTTCCCTGCTAATAAAAGCATTATATCTACGTAAATGTTCTGCTTCTTTTTTGTTTATTTCCTCCATGACAATGGTAATAAAAAAATTATCAAAATCATTCTTTATATTACCTGTATATGTTTCTCCCAGTCCTTTTTTTAAAAGCTCTCTTACTTTTTCTTGTTCATATTTATTAAGTATATTATTTTTTATTTGCCACATACCACTATTCCATAATTCTATGGATTCACTTATAATCGCTGCAATAAGTAATCCTAAAACTAAAGATAATATAATTTTTAAAACCTGCATTATAACTCCTCCAGCTAAAAAATAATAATCCGCTTGCAAAATTACTGACTTATAGAATTTATTTTCTCTGTAATTAATTGATTAACAAACACATTGAAATCCTCATCAATATTATTTGAATAATCTTCACCTAATTTTTCCATTAGAATTTCTTTTATACAGGTTTGATCATAATAATCATTAATAATATCCCTTTTCAGCCTATATGGCCTAAAATTTCTGATAGTAATAAAGATATTAACAAGCGCAATAATTAAAATAACATAAACTATGAAATCAATAATATTATTATTGTTTTTATCCATTTTTTACCCTTTCCATTTGCTTTCCATAGTAACCGAATGACCTATATAGGCCATTCGGTTTAATATTTATGAGCCGCTTAATGCTTTACCAGCTTCCTCTATCCATCCACCTACTTTTTCTAGACCAGTACCTATGTGTTGAACTATATCCTTTCCAGTTGTCCTTTTTGAAACCTCATTTCCAACCAGTGTAACTACAGCGGTTACGACAATAACAGTAATGACACCACCACCATTAACTTCTTTCTGTTCATGATAATCTAGTTCATGTAAATTTTGAGCTAAAATCATTTTATTCCTCCTATCTTCTAATTATTTTTAAATTTAGAAATAATCTGTTCTATAAGGTCAAAACTTAAAAGAATTATTTGCCCTGTAAGTATTGCCCTGCTTTTTGCAATGCTCCGCCAACAGCTTGCAATCCTGAGCTAATTAAATCAGCACCATGTTCACCAATGTCCTTGCCTGTTTTTTCCTTTAAGTAGTGGTCAGCCCCATAACACACTACAGCAGTTGCTACAGTTATCAGTATGGCAGCACCAAGTCCTATTCCTCCTCCATTTATTTCTGTTAATTCCCGTATATTTAACTCTGTCAATGACATATTAGTCATAAATAATTACTCCTTTCAATTAAAATATTAAGTTTCCAACAGCATCGATTCCATCAGATATATGGTTCCCGATGGTTTTTCCTGTTGCCCTTTCAACACATTCATCAGCTATTTCATATACTACATAGCTAATTATACCTGCTGCTATAGAT
>JAAYLO010000133.1 GCA_012521855.1 Halanaerobiaceae bacterium | reverse complement strand
GCTAAGGAAGTCATGCCAATATTAAGACGGGGAAAGGTAGATGCAGCATTTGCTGCAATAAAAAGCCTGGCATTTTAATAACAGAAGGAGTCTTTTTTTAAAATCCAAAGAAAACTTGACACTATCAAATTACCTTTATTTGTTGACAGTTGTAATAAAATGTGATATTCTAATGTAGAAAATGCAAATATATTTAAATAGTCAGAACATTAATACATAACTAATATCAGGTATTTTTTTATGTCGTGGTAAATATTATAATAATAAATGGGTTCTCATGATAGCAAAAGAATGAGAAAATTCGAAAATTATCGAAAAATCAATGATTGTGGAGAAAAAGGAGGAGCAAAAATGTTTGTAAAAAGATATCTTATCCCGAGGTTATTACAGTATTTTCTGGTCATATTCCTCGGAATAACTATTGTATTTTTCATACCCCGTTTTGCACCGACAAATCCTGTACAGAGAACAATATCCGAAATAAGGTCGCGCGGTACCTATCTGAATCCTGCAGATGTAGAGCAAATGGTTGCTGATTTGACCAGATTATATGGACTGGAAGGTTCCTGGGGTGAGCAATATATTGAATTCTGGAGAAAGTTGTTTAAAGGTGATTTCGGGATCTCCTTTTTCCAGTTTCCAACACCCGTTATTGAACTGATCAAGACGGCATTACCCTGGACAGTAGGTCTTCTCTTTACTACGACTGTTCTTTCCTGGGTTATAGGGAATATAATAGGGGGAATTGCGGGATACAGGAACAACCGGCTCTGGTCCAGGATTCTTGATGGTGTTGTGATGTTCATCCGCCCATTACCTTATTATATTTTTGCCCTGGGTCTTCTGATTTTACTCGCCTATGTCTTCAGACTGTTTCCTATCTCTGGAGGTGCCAGTATTGGACGATTACCTTCCTTTACACTCAGTTATATTTTAGATGTTTTAAAACATGCATTTCTACCGGCCTTATCACTTGTTGTATTGGGTGCGGCTTCATGGTTTCAGGCCTCTAAACTGATTGTCCAGAATGTTAATGCTGAGGATTTTGTACAATATGCCCAGCTGGGTGGTATTAAAGAACGGAAAATCATGTTTAAATACGTAATCCGTAATGCCATGCTGCCACAGATTACTAATCTGGCCCTTTCATTGGGACAAATCTTAAGCGGTGCTTTGATTACGGAAATTGTTTTTTCATACCCGGGACTGGGTAATCTGCTTTTTTCTGCAATTAATACAGGAGATTATAATCTGATTATGGGTATTACGGCACTTTCAATTGTTGCTATTACCACACTGGTTTTGATGATAGATCTTTTATATCCTCTTTTTGATCCTAGAATTAAGTACAAATAGAGATAATCTTAAAATTACGGCCAGAGCCGAATTGATGTTGAAAGGAGATAGAAATGAGTACTCCACAGATAGCAAAAGATCTTTTTAGAGATTACCGGTTTTTACTCGCTTTTATTGTTCTATGTTTCTTATTGTTTTTAGCGGTATTATCCTTTTTTTCTCCCAGTGATCCTACACTCTGGTTTTCTGTACCAAGGGATTTGCCTCCCTCCAGGCAGTATATACTGGGAACCAATTCCAAAGGCCAGGATATTTTCTGGCAGGCTACCTTTGCTATAAGGAATTCACTCATTATTTCAGTTATTGCAGGAGTAATATCCAGAATAATTGCAGTTCTTATCGGCCTTATTTCAGGATACAGGGGGGGAACAACGGACAGGGTTTTAATGTTTATAAGTGACGGATTCCTGGTAATTCCCTTGTTTTTGATTATCGTAATGCTGGCCATGCTTATCAGGGATATGATGAACATTTTAACTCTTGGAATTTTGCTGGCCTGCTTTGGATGGGCCTGGGATGCCAGGGTAATAAGGTCACAGGTTCTCAGCCTGCGGGAAAGGGAATTTACCAGGACAGCTCTATTGTCAGGAACAGGAGTAGTGAAACTGGTTATAAAAGAATATCTGCCATATATTACTCCCCTTGCTTTTTCGACATTGATCAATAATATGTCCTGGGCTATAGGCCTGGAGATTACACTATCCATTGTAGGCCTGACAAATATGGATATTCCTACTCTGGGGACAATGTTGAAATGGGCCATGAGTTATCAGGCACTTCTCCTCGGGCGTTGGAACTGGTTATTAACTCCTGTTGTCCTGTCTGTTTTACTCTTTATTGCCCTTTACTGGCTATCGGTCAGTATCAGTGAATATCTTGATCCGCGGACCAGGGTACAGAGAGTAGGAGGGGAATGATATGGATAATAATACAGTACTGGTTACAGAGAATATAAAATCATATTATGTTCTTGATGTAGGCGGCTCGAAAAAGGTGGTAAAGGCTGTAGATGATGTAAACCTGACCATTAGAAAAAACGAAATATACGGGATAGCAGGAGAGAGTGGCTGCGGAAAGACAACCCTTATGAAGACATTATATGCATTAATGAATCCGCCATTAAGATTTATGGGAGGCAAGGTCATATATTACCGTGATGATCAGGAGATAGACATTCTTTCTTTAAGCAAGGAAGAACGGAGAAAACTGCGTTGGGAATATATTGCATACATACCTCAGGGTGCAATGAGTATTTTTAACCCTGTTATAAAATTGAAGGAGACTTATCGGGATTTTCTGGACAGTCATTTGAGCGGAAAAACCAGAGATGAAATTTTTGAAATTGCCAGAGAACACATTAAAGAACTGGGGCTTCCTATAAAGGTTCTGGAAGCCTATCCGCATCAATTGTCCGGCGGAATGAGGCAGAGAGTTGCCATTGCCCTGGCCGGGCTGTTAAAACCTGCAGTTATATTTGCTGATGAACCAACCACCGCCCTTGATGTGGTTGTTCAGCGGGGTGTTGTACAGCTTTTGAAAGATATTCAGGAAAGCTTGAAAAATACAATTATTCTGGTAACACATGATATGGGCATACATGCCAATATATCTGACAGGATGGCCATAATGTATGCCGGAAAGATTATTGAAGAAGCAGAAACTAAAGAAATTTTTTATAATCCTCTTCATCCCTATACAAGATTTTTGATTAATTCACTGCCGAAATTTGGTGATAAGGGAGTGCGGGCAAGTGCTCCTGGTAATCCGCCATCACTGGCAAATCTTCCAACAGGCTGCCCGTTTCATCCCAGGTGTCCTGAAAAGACTGATATCTGTACAAGGGAAGTACCGGAATTGGTACAGACAGGTGAAGAACATAAAACTGCCTGCTGGCTGGTAAGTAAAGGGGATGAGTAAAGTGAAACCATTAATTGAAATAGAAAATTTAAGGAAAGAGTTTTTCCTTGGGAGTATTTTATCAAGGGACAAAATTGTTGCCGTTGACAATATCTCATTCAAGATTAACCCTGCGGAAATATTTACACTGGCAGGAGAAAGCGGCTGCGGGAAGACTACAGTTGCCAGGATGATCCTTGGTTTTGAAGAGCCGACAGCTGGCAGGATAATTTATAGCAAAGAAAGTTCTGATAATAAAGAGCCGGTATGGTTTACACAGGGTATTCAGGCAATATTTCAAAACCCCTTTGAGACCTTTAACCCCTTAAGGAAAGTGGAACATTACCTCTTTGAAACAGTGTATAATTATAAGCTCGCTGAGAGCCAGGAAAAAGCCAGGGAGATTATAAACAGCAAACTAGAATCGGTGGGGCTTTCTTATGAAGAAGTAGCAGGAAAATACCCCAGTGAGTTTTCAGGAGGCCAGCTGCAGAGGATATCTATTGCCAGGGCCTTACTGACAGATCCGGGCCTGCTTATAGCAGATGAACCTGTATCCATGGTTGATGCTTCCATAAGAATGTCAATTGTTAATTTATTTAAAAAATTGAAGGAAGAACTGCAAATGAGTATTCTTTATATAACACACGATCTGGCTACAGCATATTACATGAGCGGGCAGATTGCCATTATGTTCAGGGGCCACATTATGGAAATGGGCCCGGTGGAGAAGGTATTGATGGAGCCTGCCCATCCATATACAAAATTACTCAGGGAATCAATTCCTGAGGCGGACCCGGCAAAAAAATGGACTGATAGAATCTCTATTTCAGATCTGGAGTCTGATGAATACTTAAGAAAGGGTTGTAAATTTGCCGGGAGATGTCCTGAAGCACAGGATAAGTGTAAAGAACATACACCTGAAGCAGCTTATATCGATGATGTATTTGTAAAATGCCATCTTTACTCAGGATAGTGATCTTATTAAGGAGGGGGTGAAAACAGGGGGAATTAATTAGTGGTTTTCTTATGCAAATCTAAAAAAACAACTAAAAAGTAATTAAGGGGGAAAATTATGAAGAAGTTAGTAAGGGCTTTTGCTTTAGTTACTGGTTTAGTTTTGTTTGCTTTTATGGCCTTTGGGCAGTCAATTGACCAGCTTCCCAGGGAAGATACACTGATAGCCGGAATACTGACAGGCCGTGTCGGTACACCTGGCAATTTCAATGCCTGGGTTGGTTGGAAATGGAATGACAGAGGAATGCAGAACCTGGCAAATGAACCATTATGGTCTGTTGATTTTGCGACAGGTGAGATCGTCAACTGTCTGGCAGCAGGAGACCCGGTCTATAATGATGATTTTACCCATGTATCTATTCCATTAAGGAAAGGTGTTAAATGGGCCGATGGTACACCATTTACCGCAGATGATGTTGTCTTTACAGTAGAAACACTTATTGCAGAGCCTGGTTTTAATGACCATTCATCATTTGCTACTGAAGTAGAGAGAGTCTATAAGAGCGGAGATTATCAGGTAGAATTTGATTTGAAACAGCCAAACTCCAGATTCCATACAAAATTCCTGGATCGTTGGGGCTGTACCTGGATTATGCCAAAACATATCTTTGAAAAGGTAGAAGATAAACTTACTTTTGAGTTCAATCCATTTATCGGCTGTGGTCCATACAAGCTGCACAGCTATGATCCCAATGGTTACTGGACCATCTGGGAAAAGAGAGAAGACTGGCAGAATACTCCGACAGGGATGAATTTCGGCGAACCTGTTCCAAAGTATGTTATTTTACAGACCTATAGTGATGAAGGCAGCAAGATCGTTGCTCAGCTGACACATCAGCTTGATGTAGTTGACCTTTCTGCAGAAGGTTTTGTAGCTACACTGGCACAGGGCAGGACCATCAGGGCTTATCAGCCTGGTTTCCCCTGGGTTGTAAATAATGACCCCTGTATTACAGGTATAGTGTTTAATACAGCAATAGAGCCATATAATAATCCAGAAGTACGTTGGGCATTGTTACTGGCCATTGATATCGTTGAGTACCTGGGCCAGGCCGTTGACGGTCAGGCTACTTTGAGTCCTGTTCATATTCCTGCTCTTGGTGCATATCCAGAGTATTATATTGAACCAATGCAGGAATGGCTGAAAGAGTTCAAACTGGATCTGGGCAATGGAGAAGTATTCTATCCTTATGATCCAGATGTAGCCTTAAGAATAGCCGAGTATGCAAAGAACAGAGGTTATTATGTAACAGATGATCCTGAAGAACTGAAGAAGATGTTCGGAATTGGCTGGTACAAATATGCTCCTGATGTTGCTGCTAAACTTCTGGAGAAGAACGGCTTCTCAAGAGACAAAAATGGCAAGTGGCTGCTGCCTGACGGAACACCATGGAAACTTGAACTCCTGGAAAAAACCGATACATCACATCATTCCTTCAAAAATGGTAACGCAGCAGTACAGCAGTGGAAGAAGTTTGGTATTGATGCTGAATATATAGCCACAGATGCCCATGCTACATTACAGGGTAATGGTGAATTCCAGGTTACCAGCAGCTGGCCTGCAGCTGAGCCATGGGGTGCCGGTGTAGACCTTTACAGGGTACTTGATCAGTTCAACTCTGAATATATGAAACCACTGGGAGTATTGAATCAGGCTCATAACTCAAGATGGTCCTCTCCTGAAATGGATGATATCATCAGAAGACTTAAGGCAACCGATCCGACTGATGTTGAAGCAACTGTAGCTATCGGTACAGAAGCATTGAAACTCCTGTTAAAAGAAATGCCAAGTATCCCGACATATGGTTATGCTGGTTTCATAACCTGGGATGAGTACTACTGGACAAATTGGCCAGGATCTGAAAATCCCTATGCAGGACCATATGCACATTGGGGCACATTCAAGCACATGCTGCCATTCCTCCAGAAAACAGGAAATAAATAATCAGAACGAAAAAACCCCGGTTTTTTAACCGGGGTTTTTTTATGTTATTCTATTCTCAGTTTTTTCTTTAAATCATCTATGGTGAAAAATTTGCTGTTTAAACCTATATGTGATATGGCTCCGGGAATAAAGATAATCAGGGGAAAATAGTCCAGTTTGTCTGTATCCATCATCCGGTAAAATTCAAAAAACAATTCATCTGCTTTTAATGGTTCTGGAATGACATAAAAGCGGATACCGTGAATGGGCAGGATAGACCGGAATTCATCCCTTAACCATGTTTCATGGGGAAGATACAAAAGAAGATGGTGCCGCTCAATCTCCCTCTTGCCCAGGATAAGGCCCAGGAGGGAAGTGTTATTGCTGGTAAATTTAGAATATCTATATTCCAGATTAAGGGTTCGGAATTCATTTATACAGTTCTTTATAAAGGTCTCTCTCTCTTTTACTGGCAGGAAAAAGAGAGAAGAGTCCATTTCAATGAGGAGATCATTATTATCCTTAAGGAGAGATATTATCTCATAGATACAATCCCTGGAGCTTTCCGCAGTTTCCCTGATCTGCTTAAATGAAACAGAATACTGTGCTGTCTCAAGGTTTATCTTATTACTGGCCTTTTTTATTTTTAATTCCTTTATATTTGTCTTCATATTATCACTTCCTGATTCATTAAGTAAATTGTAGCATAATATTTGAGAAGATGTCAAAAATATGGGGGATAAAAGAATAAAAAGATTTAACAGATTATTGTGATTCTTGACACAGAATTTTTCCAGTATAAAATATATAATATACCAGAAGAATAAATAATAAACAGCGGGTAGTGTCAAATAATTATAAGGGGGGTAATTTAATGAGTCAGGAGATAAACAATCGGGAATACCGGCAAAAATTACTTAAGGACTTAATTATGCAATTACATGAGGGTAAAACAGTTGAAGAGGTAAAACCTGTTTTTGAAAAATATTTTAAACACGTATCGACAGAAGAGATTTCAGAACTGGAGCAAAATCTGATCATGGAAGGCATGCCTGTGGAAGAGATTCAGAGGCTCTGTGATGTTCATGCAGCAGTTTTCAAGGGATCAATTGAAGATATCCACCGGAAAGAGAGCATGGAGAATGTAACAGGTCATCCGGTAAATGTCTTTAAAAGTGAAAACCGGGCAGTTGAGAGGCTTATTGAGGAGAAGTTACGACCAGATCTGGAAGCCTTCAGGGAAGATGACAGCCAGGAAAATATCAATTCCCTGAGGGAGGATTTCGGACTTTTGTGGGATCTGGATAAACATTATAAAAGGAAGGAGAATTTAATATTCCCCTATCTCGAGAAGTATGAAATAACCGGTCCGCCCAGGGTTATGTGGGGTGTAGATGATGAAATCAGGGATAGTATAAAGGATGTTCAGAAGGCACTTCTTGAGTATCGGGGGAAAAAGACGAACTGGCCAGGAAGATAGAGGAGACCCTGGAGAGGATTACTGAAATGGTCTATAAAGAAGATAATATCCTGCTTCCCCTGGCAGAGGATAATTTCAGTGAGGATGAATGGATTACTATAGCAGAAGAGAGTGATGATATCGGCTATTGTCTCGTTGAGCCTGAAGGGAAATGGGTACCTGAAAGGGTAAATGTTGAAAATAAGGAAATAAAGGAGAACAGCGATGGGGAAGAAGGATATATAAAGTTTGAAACCGGTATTTTATCCAGAAAGGAACTGCCCTATATTTTAAATACATTGCCATTTGATATTACCTTTGTAGATAAAGACAATATTGTCAAGTATTATTCACAGGGCAAAGAGAAAATTTTTCCCAGGACAAAAGCTGTCATTGGCAGAACAGTACAGAACTGTCATCCGCCCGCAAGTGTACATGTAGTAGATAAAATTGTAGAGGATTTCAGGTCAGGAAAGAAAGATCATGAAGATTTCTGGATCAAAATGGGGGGTAAATATGTGTATATCCGCTATTTTGCAGTCCGGGATGAAAACGGGGAATACCTGGGCACAGTGGAGGTAACCCAGGATATACAGCCCGTCAGGGAATTGCAGGGAGAGAAACGTCTTGTTTCAGATGAATAATAAAAAGGCCAGTATTTTACTGGCCTTTTAATGCATCTTCAAGAGATGTATATTCCATATTAAAGGCTTCAGCGACAGGCTTGCAGGTAAGTTTTCCATGATAGGTATTTACCCCCGCATAAAGGGCCCTGTTTTCTTCAACAGCCCGTTCAAGCCCTTTATTGGCCAGTTCCATTACATAGGGAAGAGTGGCATTTGTCAGGGCAAAGGTTGAGGTCCTGGCAACAGCTCCAGGCATATTTGATACTGAATAGTGTATAACACCATGTTTAATAAATACAGGATTATCATGGGTTGTAGGATAAGTTGTTTCAACACAGCCGCCCTGGTCTATGGCTACATCTACAATCACTGAACCTTCTTTCATGTTCTTTACCATTTCCTCTGTTATCAGTGCAGGTGTCCTTCCTCCAGGTATCAGGACTGCCCCTATTACAAGATCAGCATCTGCTGTTTCTTCTGCTATATTGTATTTGTTTGACATCAGTGTTTTTGCCCTGCTATTGAAGATTTCATCAAGATACCGCAAACGGGGTACACTGATATCAAGGATGGTTACTTCAGCACCCAGTCCGACTGCCATACGGGCTGCATTGATTCCAACAGAACCACCGCCCAGTATTACTACCTTTGCCGGCTTGACCCCTGGCACTCCGCCCAGCAGAACCCCGCTTCCTCCCTGAGGTTTTTCAAGGAAATACGCTCCTGCCTGTATTGAAAGACGTCCTGCTACCTCACTCATAGGGATCAGCAGCGGGAGGGAACCGTCTTTCAGTTGGACAGTTTCATAGGCTATAGCGGTTACTTCTTTTTCCAGCAGCATCCTGGTTAAGTCCTCATCTGCGGCCAGGTGCAGGTAAGTAAAGATAATCTGTTCTCTTTTCAGGTAATCATATTCCTGAGGCAGGGGTTCTTTGATCTTGATAATCATTTCAGCCCTTTCGTAGATCTCACCGGCACTGGATACTATTTCAGCACCAGCTTTCCTGTACTCCTCATCAGTGATCCCGCTGCCAAGTCCGGCTCCTTTCTGGACAAGGACCTGATGGCCGTATTCTTTCAGGGCATTGACACCGGCAGCTGTGATGCCTACCCTGTTTTCAAAATTTTTTATTTCCACAGGCACACCAATTATCATTTTCCTTTTCTCCTCTTCTACTCATATAATTTTGAATAATTATATTGTAATACATTTTTATGCATAATTTCAAGTTCATTATCATACTTTTATTTGTCTATTTTACATGATAAAATAAAGGTAAATTCAGTATTTTTTAAGGAGGTATTTTTCATGGTGGTTTATGTGGTAGAGGTATATGTAAAAGAGGACAGGATAGAGGATTTCAAAAAGGCTACGATTGAAAACCATAATAAAACTACTCAGGAACCGGGCAATTACCGTTTTGATGTTCTGCAAAGCAAGGAAGATCCGGCAAGGTTTACATTATATGAAGTATATGAGTCTGAAGAAGCGGTTCAGGCACATAAGGAGACTGAACACTACCAGAAATGGAGGGATACGGTTGCTGACTGGATGGCGAAGCCCCGTAAAGGAATTAAACATGAGGTAATTGTACCGGAGGGAAAAGACAGATGGTAAAAAAATTTGAATTTGCGGGGATCCCGGTAATCAAATTTGGCCCCTCTTTTATAAAAAAGCTTCCTGAAATAATTGCAGATTATGGTGATAAGGTATTGATAATTACGGGAAATTCATTCCGGAATTCCAGTGCCTGTGAGGAGTTGGTGTCTTTACTTGGGAAGAGATCAATAAAAGCCTTTACAGAAACTGTACATGGAGAGCCTTCTCCTGATATCGTTGATGAGATTACAGGCCGTTACCGTGAAAGCTCCCTGGATCTGGTAGTGGCAATAGGGGGAGGCAGTGTGCTGGATACAGGCAAGGCAGTTTCTGCCCTTTTGACAAAAAATGATTCTGTCATGAATTACCTGGAGGGTGTAGGAACAGGCAAGCTTCATGATGGAGAAAAGATTCCTTTTGTAGCAGTACCTACAACATCCGGTACCGGTAGTGAAGCGACCAAAAATGCTGTTTTAAGCAGGGTAGGAGCTGATGGTTTCAAAAAATCTCTCCGCCATGACAATTTTGTTCCTGATATAGCCCTTATTGATCCTGAATTGACGGTAAGCTGTCCCCCGGAAGTAACAGCTGCCAGCGGTCTTGATGCCCTGACCCAATTGCTGGAATCATATAGCTCGACAAAAGCATCACCATTGACTGATTCTCTCGCCATAAGGGGAATAGAATTTGCTGCTCAATCTCTGCTTCCGGTCAGTACCGGGGAGGGGGATAATCTGGAGCTCAGGTCAAAGATGGCCTATGCTTCACTTGTTTCCGGAATAACACTGGCCAATGCCGGGTTGGGGGTTATTCACGGGCTTGCTTCACCAGTCGGCGGCTTTTTTAATATTCCTCACGGTGTTGTCTGTGGTACTCTTCTGGCTGAGGCTATTGCCCTTAATATAAAATGTTTAAAGGAAGATGGGACAGAAGAGGCGGATTACTATCTTGAGAAATACGCAAGGGCAGGACAGATCATTAGCAATTCCGGGGAGGAGTTAAATATTGATCTTTCTCATGACCGTGATTATTACTGTGAGATTCTGATTGAGAAACTACGGGAATGGGTTGAAATCCTTGAAATACCCCGTCTTGGAGAATACGGGATAAGTACAGCTGACCTGGACAGGATTGCGGAAAAAACGGATAATAAAAATAATCCAGTTAAACTTGATAAAGAGCAGATAAAGGAAATCATTAGAAGGAGGTTGTGATATATTTCCGGTTTTTCTTAAAAAGATCATTTATCCAGAAATTCTTCCGGGTTAACAAAGACTCCATGAACAGTTACCGCCCAGTGAAGATGCGGGCCAGTAGAAAAACCTGTGGAGCCCACAGTACCAATAATATCCCCTTTTTTAACTGTATCACCGCTTTTAACATTCAGGCGGTCCAGGTGGCAATATGAGCTGAAAACATTCCAGCCGTGATCGATAATGATAGTATTTCCGGTGACAAGGAGTTCTGCAGATAATTTGACAATGCCATTCCCTGCAGCCTTGACTTCAGTCCCTCTGGGGGCAGCAATATCAATTCCGGAATGACGGTTGTTCAATATTCCGTTAACATATCTTGTAGCTCCAAAGCTGGTAGTTATTGTACCTTCCACCGGCCAGATAAAATTGCCCTGCCAGATTTTTTCAGGGTTAGATTTTGATCTGGTTTCTTTTATTAACTGGTTATTCATTTCTTTTCTGCCAATCGTTTCTTCATTTTCAGGCCTGATCAGCTCTTCCTGTGTACTGTCGACAGTAATACGGCTTTCCACGAAAGCTCCGGGCAGAACCTGAATCTCTCTTTTAATCTTTACTTTGTCCCCCATTATCTCCAGCCTGTAAGTACCGGGGTCAAGCCAGTAGGAAACAGGTATCAGGCAGATATCAGTTCCGTTTTCTTTATCCTGATAAAAACCGTACTCTACATTATTAAAGATTGCTTTTTTTACTATTCCGCTTTCACCAGTACTTATAATAAGCAATTCCCCCTGTTTTATCTCCCCTGCATTGATGAAAAGAGTTGTGGATTCTCCAGGGGCAGGAACAGGAATCAGGTATGTAATAATCAGGACAATAGATATCAATAATAATGATCTGTGCAGTAAATGTTCATTTGACATAAATATCACCTGCATAAATAATTCGCCGGAAAAAGACTATTTCCTTCTGGCTAGAATTTATCTTTTTTAAGCAAAATTTACCTTTTTTATAAAAAGCACTTGAAAAAAATAGTAATTTAAAATAAAATAAATATTGCAAAAAATTAACAAATATGTTATTAAAAATATGAGACGAGTAAAAAAATCCAGTATAATTCAAAGGCAGGTGAGGAAGTGGATATATTGGATGACCTGGAACAGTGTATAGATGCACTTGAGAGTTTGAAGAACAGCTGTCTGAAAAAATCTTTATCAAAGGAGTATGAGCTGGAAGGAGTGGCTGATGTAATTGCAGGACAATATATTGCCTATGCCAGTTGTCAGAGTATTTTACTTGACTTGCTGGAAAAATATCAGGGGAAATTAGATAACAGTACTGGCCGTAAAAAGAACAGGAGATCAAAATAAAAAAGGGAGCTGGCATATGACAGGATCTTTTTTGTGTAAAGTGCCAAAAATTGAAGGGAAAAGGATAAATATGTAGAAATTATGATAAAAATACACTGGATAAAAGGATCAAGGGTGTGGACTGACATGAAAAAAGAAAAAATGAAGCTTGTTATATACTTTCTCCTCTTATTATTTTTCAACATATATTATATCTATGTTGTGCTTTTACACAGAGCAGGAATATTATATTTATCCCTCAGTATTATTTTTTTGCCCTTTTATTTTCTCTTATTAAAGAAATATAAAGAATATGAACTGAAAAAAAGGCGGATTAAATTACATGAGATCTGGACAAAAAAGAAAAAACGCAGGATAGAGTTGAGTGTGATTAAAACATTGTATAACAGGATTTCTGAGAAAGAAACCGGAGAGAGAAAGGATAATGCCAGCCGGGAAAATCTTTTTGTAGATGATCAGACCTGGCAGGATCTGAATCTGGATGAAGTTTATACAGGGATGGATTATACCCTGACTTCGCCAGGGGAGAGTGTATTGTATAATATTCTGAGAAGCCCGCTTTATAATATTGGAGATATCGTAAAGAGAGATACAATCATAAGCGGTTTCCAGGAGGATAAAAATAAACGGGAAGCCGTCGGCCTCGAATTGTTAAAACTGGGCTATCAAAATGATAACAGCCTGGTTGAGCTTCTCTGGAGTGAGCTGCCTGATTCTACACCTTTTGGCTTTCTTTTTACACTACTTGCTTTTATCGCTTTTCTGGTGATTTTATCATTTTTCTTTTATGGCGGAATTTCATTTTTATATCTGTTTTTTATAATGTCACTTAATATGATTATAATTCACAATTTTAAAAAGACCTATCTGAATGAATTACCTGTAGAATCCATTTCATATCTGGTTTCATTAATTAAAACTGCCGGCAGGATTTCTTCACTTGATATTGATATTATTAAAGAATACCGGGAAGAATTGAAGGATCTGGTGAAAAGAACCAGACCCCTGACCAGGAAGATAAGCTTTTTAATCCCCAGGAACAGTAACAGTGATCTAGATTTTCTCATGGAATACATAAATATCTTATTTCTGCTGGAGATAAGGAACTTCAATTCGGCCCTTACTGAGATGAAAAAAAACCAGGATGAATTAAAGAAAATATACGGGCCGATCGGGGAGATTGATGTTTTTCTTGCACTGGTTTCCTACCGGGATTCACTGAAATATTACTGTACTCCTGAAATAGAGGAGAATCAGGAAAAGAGAGAACTGGAAATAAAACAGGTCTTTCACCCGCTCCTGGAAGAACCGGTACCCAATTCCATTACAATGAAAAATCAGGGAGTAATAATAACAGGTTCAAATATGGCAGGAAAATCAACCTTTCTGAGGACAGTCGGGCTCTGTGTATTAATGGCACAGACTATCAGCACCTGTCCGGCCCGTAGTTATAGGGGGGTACTTTTAAGGATCATCAGCTCTATCAGCAGAACAGACAGTATTGTTGCGGGCAAGAGTTTTTATTTTGCTGAAGCAGAACGCCTTCTTCAACTGATCAGGACAGTAGATTGCGAAATCCCATCATTATGTATAATTGATGAATTGCTGGCCGGGACAAATTCACTGGAAAGACTATATGCTTCACAGGAGATACTTAATTATCTGTATAAAAATAATGTCTTATCAATAATAGCCACACATGATCTGGATTTAGCTGATAAATTAAAGGACAAATATTCCCTGTTTCATTTTACCGATAATGTCGCGAAAGACGGCCTGCATTTTGACTATACCATGAAGGAGGGTATAGCCACTACTGTAAATGCCATTAAATTGCTGGAATATCTTGATTACCCGGCTGAAATTACAGACAGGGCCATGGAACAGATTGTTTCAAAAAAAGCTGGCCTGAGGGGAAAAGAATGATAAAAGATAGGCCTTGAGATTATAAGGAAATAGAAGGCTTTTTTTGTTTTGCAATAATGAAAAATATGACGACAATATTTTAAAATGTATATGATATGTTGGTATTAAAGATGTCTTTGAGGTAAAAGAGGTATAAATATTGAGAAGGAAGCCTGGCGGCTGAAGGATTATGAGTGATAAGGGTAATATTACAGCAATACAGGTAGTGGTAATAGTCCTTTTTGTCCTGATAGTCTCTGTTATAGGACTTCTTCTAAATAATAACGGTAGTTATGATATAGAAGATGTGAAAGCGAAAATAGAAAAACATCTCTATGAAAAGGATGGAGAAGAATGTGTTGCAGACAGGATATGAATAAGGACTGCAAATGGAAAGAAAGTTTTGCCAGGCAGGAATAGCCATGGAGTATCTGGAGAAGTGGCAGGAATATGAAGAGACAGGAGGGGCCAGGGGAACAGATGAGGGGAGTTTTCTTCAGGACTGGGAAGTTATCTATGCAGTTGATAATTACAAGGCAATAGCAGATTATCTGGATTATAAAAAAAACAAAAAGGCTGAATAAAATTACTTAACTATATTAAGTACTTTTATTGAGTCTTTAAAACAAAAAGGGAGGTGAAGAAGAAGTGAAAAAAGGAAAAACAAAATAT
>JAAYLO010000012.1 GCA_012521855.1 Halanaerobiaceae bacterium | reverse complement strand
GCTTTATACATGGGGGAATCTACACCTCTTTCTTCATTTATGTTAATATCATCTGATTTACTCTCACTGGTCCCGAAAACATTACATAAAGGAATACTGAAAGCAATACCATGATGAGCTATTTCAAATTGAAATTCCTCGTTCAGTCTTTCCAATGCCTTCAGGGCAATATTCTTCCTGCAAATCATGATGACAATCTCTTTTCTTATCTGGTCTAAAGACAAAAATTCCAGCAGGCGGTTTCTGACAGTCCCTTTCCCCAGGAAAATTGTACCACCGGAGATGTGATTTTCTCTACCTATCTTAATGGCCTTAGTTCCTGAACCAAAATCAAGAACCAGACAGATTAACTCAAAGTTATAGTTATCAGCATCAACCTGCACTACCTTTCAATCCTCCTTTTTTCATTTTTAGTTTGTAAACCAGTCCCAGTACCTGTAATGCGATCAGCGGGGTAAAAGCTACCATGGCAATTATACCAAATCCATCTATTAATATATCTGCTCCTTCAATGGCTCTTGCCGCCCCCTGTGCAAAAGCGAGGATAAAGGTTGCAGTCATGGGCCCGGAGGCAACTCCGCCTGAATCAAAGGCAATCCCCACAAAAAGTTTTGGTGTAAAGAATGTCATGATAATGGCAATTATATATCCCGGTAAAAGGAAGTGCCAGAGCTGGAGCCCTGGATATAGAATCCTTATCAATGATAAAGAAATGGCCAGTCCTATTCCAATTGAAAGAGAAAAGAGGACCAGTCTTCTTTTTACATAACCACTGGTTACATCTTCAATTTGATTTGTCAGGACATGAACTGCCGGTTCTGCCAGTATTGTAACCAGTCCTAAAATAAAACCGATAATAATAAGGATAGATTTATTTTCCAGAAGAGCCAGATTATATCCTGCTATGCTGCTAACCTCCATACATCCTGCATTTACTCCAATTAAGAATAATACCATACCTTTAAAAGTATAGACAAGACGTTTCAGAATCCTCCTCTAAGACCATTTCTCCAGCTTGAAAGATGTCCTTTGAAAAACAAGGAAAATAATCAGTAATGGTAATAGAGCCAGTAAAATATCCCTGGACACTTGTGGGATTTCTTTTATAAAAGGCAGAAAGAGAGATAAGGATGCATTCGTATTGTTATTCATTTCTCCAGAGATCTCCGTGACTCCAGCAAAGGCACCCATAAGCAGGACACCTATAATGGCACCTGCAGAAATGATACCTACCAGGCCAAAGCTGTCTTTCTCAGATGCTTTGCTGTCTTTCTTTAGTGCCGATACACCAATGGCCAGTGCCAGAACAAAGGGCACAGTCAGTGCTCCGGTGGTGGCTCCTGAAGCATCGAATGCTATGGCTAGATATTCTGGAGATACAAATAATGATAAAATAAAGATGATAAAATTAATAATAGTCAGCTTTTTATATAATGGTATATTGTAAAGTATTCGTATAAATCCAGTAAATAATAATACGCCGATACCGAGAGACACTACAACTAAAATACTCAGTTTTGATATATGACCTGATGTAACCATGTCAACCTGTTCAGCCAGAATATGTAAGTCCGGTTCTGCAATAGATATTATAAAGCCAAGTATAAAACCGCTGATGATAATTATCCAGAGCTTATAGCTTATGGTCAGGGTTGAACCCAGAAGATTGCCGATAGGTGTAATTCCTATATCTACTCCAAACAAAAAGATGGTTAATCCCAGGATAATAAGTAATGATCCTGTAAGAAAACGGATTATTAAGGGAGTTTCAAGGGGAGTTATAGTGAAGTTTAAAACCAGTACTAAAATAGTAATCGGCAGTACTGCGGATAATACTTCCTTAAATTTGCCGGATAGTATTCCCAAAATCTTTCACTCCCTTTCTTTATTTTTATAATATTTAATTATATTATGGATAAGATTATTTTGTAAAGAAGTATATTTAACTGTACATTAT
>JAAYLO010000132.1 GCA_012521855.1 Halanaerobiaceae bacterium | reverse complement strand
ACCTCACCCTCATTATAATCAATCAGGCCTGTCAGTATTTTCATTGTTGTGGTTTTCCCGGCACCGTTTTTCCCCAGAAAACCGAAAACCTCTCCCTTCTTTACTGTAAAATCAATGGATTTGAGGACTTTAAAACCATTATAACTTTTTTCCAGATTCTTTACTTCTATCATTAATAATCCCTCTTTCTTCCAGATAATAAAAATGCTATAGGCCCGAGAGTATTTACAAAGAGGATGATTAAACCCCATCCCCAGTCCGGCAGGTGTCTTGAACCATATTTGACCAGCTGGACTATACAATATATCTTTAGTGCCGATTCCAGTACAATTAAAGGCAGTACAAGTTTAATTATTTCCAGAATACTCATGTCAGCCAGCACTGACTGCACCTCCTTTCCACCAGTATACTTTCAATAATATAACGTTTAATACCATAGAAAAGTTCACGGGAAACAAAAAAACCTGCCAGTGAGAGCTGTCATATCACTGAGCAGGTCTTTAAATACCTTTATTTTACCGTACTATGCCCGGTTTCTCCTCTTTTATTTTTCAATTTCCCTTGAACAGAAGGGACAGTATTTCCATTCCTCCCTCAATTCCCTGGAACACCCGGAACACTGTTTCTTTCCAGATGTATCAAACTTACGGGTAATAATGAGATATATTATCAATGAAGAGGGGAAATTTAACAATCCAAAAAGCCCCCATAACCAGTACCATTTCTCATTCCGCCTGCGGGCATCATAGAATATCCATAAAGCCTGTGTAAAAACAATCAGAAAAAGCAAGGGCAAAATACTATAAAACCTTTCATCCATGAGAATCACCCTTCCTTATTCTCCTCAAAATAAGCGGAAGAGAAAAGAGGGGAAGAGTCAGGTAAAGAAAACCCTGGTAGTAAAGATAATAATGGGGTTTCATCATCCTGAATACTACAAACATGAGGACCAGATATGCCAGACTGACTACAGCAAATTGGAGGAGTTCAAATACAGTTTCCTTTTTTTCTGCCCTTAGAAGGGCATGATCGATATCAGCATGTTTTAGCTCTGGTTCAAAATCAAGCGGAGCCAATATCTCTTTCATCTCCTGCATTTCCTGCCAGCAGGCCTGGCAATCAGGGCATTCCGCCAGATGTCCCGCAGTCTCTTCACTCATCTTACACTCTCCATAATGAATATCCATTAAGAGGAGTTGAATTTCCTTACATTTACTGTCCAAACAACCAACCCCCTTTTTTCAACCTGTCCTTGATATAGTCCAGGCTGTAATGCAGCCTTGATCTGACTGTCCCTACAGGACAATTCAGGATATCAGCAATCTCCCTGTAACTGAAATCATAAAAATGTTTGAGAACCACTACCGCTCTTTTTTCAAAGGGTAATTCAAACATAATTTTCTGGAGTTCAATAATCGTCTCCCTATCTTCGTCAGGAAGTGAAAAGACGATTTCATAAAGTGCTGTCTCTCTTTTCCTCTTCCGGAGATAATCCCGGTAGAGGTTGCTGGCAATAGTAATCAGCCATGTCGAAAACTTCCCGGAAGGATAATATTTTTTGATATTTTCGACTGCCCGGCACATTGTTTCCTGAGTGAGGTCCTCTGTCAGGGCATGATTACAGGTTGTTTTCAGCAAATAACCCTTAACTATCCGGTAATTCCTCTCCAGCAGCCTCTCCAGAGCCTTTCTGTCACCGGAAACGGCCTTCTCAATCAAAGACAATTCTTCAAGACTCCCGGTCATCCTTCCACCCCTTTTATAATAAAACGCTCAGCTCCCTTGAAAAGTTCATTCTTTCTTCAGGATTTCTCCCTGATTTCTTTTATTATCATCTCTTTAAATTCATCCAGTTTCTGAGAGCCCAGATCTCCCTTTCTTCTTTCCCTTACAGATACTGTATTCTCATCTTCTTCTCTGGAGCCCACAATCAACATATAAGGAATTTGCTGCAGCTGGGCCTGCCTTATTTTATAACCCACTTTTTCCTGGCTGTCATCCAGCTCTGTCCTGATCTTATCTTCTTCCAGATACTTTTTGATTTTCCGGGCATAATCCAGCTGATCATCAGATACCGGTATAATGGCAGCCTGTACAGGAGCCAGCCAGACGGGAAATGCACCGGCATAGTGTTCAATCAGAATCCCGATGAATCTTTCCAGACTGCCGTATATGGCCCTGTGGATCATGACTGGACGGTGTTCTTCTCCATCCTGGCCGATATAGACCATATCAAACCTCTCCGGCATCTGGAAATCCAGCTGGATAGTCCCGCACTGCCACATCCTTCCGAGAGAATCTTCTAAATGAAAGTCAATCTTGGGACCATAAAAGGCACCGTCTCCTTCATTTATTTCATATTCCAGATTGTTCTTCTCAATGGCTTCCCGTAAGGCTTCTGTTGCCATATCCCACATTTCATCAGAACCCATTGCCTTTTCCGGTTTTGTACTCAGCTCTACCTTGTACTTGAAACCAAAAGCACTATAGATAGTATCCACCAGTTTAATAACACCGGTCAGTTCATCCACTATCTGTGAAGGCAGGCAGTAAATGTGGGCATCATCCTGGGTAAAATTCCTTACCCTCATCAATCCATGTAATGTGCCTGATTTCTCATGACGGTGAACAAGCCCCAGCTCGCCCATCCTGATTGGTAAATCACGGTAGCTGCGGAGTTTGCTTTTATAGACCAGTATTCCTCCAGGGCAGTTCATTGGTTTAATGGCATGGGTTTCATTATCGATATCCGTAAAATACATATTATCCCTGTAGTGCTCCCAGTGGCCTGACCTTTCCCATAAGGACCGGTTCAGGATAACAGGTGTCAGAATCTCCTGGTAACCGGCTTTCCTGTGTTCTTCTTTCCAGAAATCTATCAATTGATTCCTGATAACCATGCCCTTGGGGTGAAAGAAAGGAAAGCCCCGTCCCTCGTCATGAAGACTGAAGAGATCGAGTTCCTTGCCCAATTTCCGGTGGTCTCTCTTTTTAGCCTCCTCTATCCTTTTCAGATAGTCTTCCAGCTCTGCTCTCCCCGGAAATGCAGTAGCATAGATACGCTGCAGCATCTTATTGTTTTCGTCACCCCTCCAGTAGGCACCGGCAACACTCAGGAGTTTGAAGGCCTTCACCCTGCCTGTTGATGGAAGATGGGGCCCGCGGCAGAGATCACTAAACTCTCCCTGGTGATAAAAACTCACATATTCATCTTCCATTTCCTCAATCAGCTCTACCTTATAGTTTTCTCCTTTTTCCCTCATAAACTCTATAGCTTCTTCCTTCTTCATTAATTCTCTTCTTACAGGCAGATCTTCTTTAATGATCTTCTGCATCTCTTCTTCAATTTTATCAAAATCCTCCTGAGAAAATCTTTCTTCCAGATCAAAATCATAATAAAAACCATCTTCAATTGCAGGACCGATGGCCAGTTTTACATCACCATAGATCCTCATTACTGCCTGTGCCATGATATGGGCAGCTGTATGACGATATATTTCCAGTCCTTCTTTTGAATCAAGTGTAATAATGGACAATTCTACATCCTTCTCAATCCTGGTTCCCAGATCAACCAGTTCACCATCAACCTTTCCCGCTACAGCAGCCCGCCCCAGTCCTTTACCAATACTGTAGGCTATTTCTTCAACTGTTATCCCGGAATCATATTCCTTTATAGAACCATCCGGTAATTTTACACTAATCTTTGACATAATTCTTTCCCTCCCTGTTTTTCTTGATATCCCTGAATTAAAAAGACCTTATTCATCTTTTAGAGACGAATAAGGTCCGCGGTTCCACTCTACTAGGTAATATATCATTATATATTACCCACTCGATCATGTAACGGATATTAACCGGATGAAAATACTTGCCTCACCGGCTTTCCTCTCATCAGCTCAGAGGTGGTCTTCAGATATAGTATTTACAGGATACTTCCAGCTTCTGCATCCCTCTCTGTTGAAAACATCTATATCCTACTCTCCTCATCATAGCCTGCAAACTGTATTGAATTTAATACATTATAATACCTTTTTTTTTTATTGTCAAGCAGCTTTATCTCAAAAAATTGTTCCAGAAAATTTTTTACCTGCTTTTTTGTCCCGGGGCTGGAGGCAATACCCTCACTTCAGTAGTATCAAGAACTAAACCCGGGAATTTATTATTGGTAAACTCACAATATATAAGCTCCCCTATAAAATTATATCCAAAAGTAAAATTCCCATTATTCTCAGTTGTGGGAGATACTGGACCACCAACACCATACCATCTGAACTCAGTCCTTACACCATCTATAACAGCCTCTGCTGAGAAATCCACTTCTTCATGAACATACAATTTCCCGTCATTTCCAATTATTATTATATCCTGATAAAGGTAATTATATATGGTATATGTTTCCAAGATAGGAAGTGTAGCAAAAGTAAGTCTATTATAAGAGCAGTCCAGGCTGAATAACTTCGCTGGATCAGCTATTTCCAGTCTCTGCAGCTGATTATACGAGCAATCAACTTCCTGCAGTTCAGTACTATTTATGACAAGCTCACTCAGATTATTTTTTGAACAATTGAGATGAGTCAGATTTCCAGCAAAGCCCAGATCCAGGTCGGACAACTGGTTCATATCACAGTGCAGAATACGTAGGTTTGTATTTGTGCTCAAATCCAGTTTACTTAAAAAATTTGAAGAACAATAGAGCTCGTCCAGCTCATCACAGTCTGTTACAATAAGGTCTTCCAGTTCATTATCCTGACAGTCAATCTTTTTGATGGCAGTACATTTTTCAAAATTAAGCTCAACCAGGGAATTGGATTTACAGAAGACTTCTTCCAGGCGCGGATGATACTTCATTCCCTTTATTTCTTTTATATTATTATTATTACAGATCAGTTTTACCAGTTCAAAATTATTACCTACATCAAGACTTTCCAATAGATTTGAACTACAGTCCAGTACTTCCAGTTTTTTCAGGCTGCTTAGATCAAGCTCTTTCAGCAGGTTATTGGCACAAAAAACTTCCCTTAATTCCCGGTTGCCTTTAAATACAAGGTTTTTCAACTGATTTGAAGTGCAAACCAGTGTTTCCAAATTCTCACATCCACTGATATCAAGATAAATCAGATTATTATTTCCAGCACATACAATCTTTAGCTCAGGTAATTTAACCAGAGCCAGTTCCCTTAATTGGTTATCAAGACAATATAACTGTTCCAGTTTTAAACACCCGCTTACATCCAGCATATGTATCATATTTGACATACAATTACAATATATTAATCCAGTACAATCCTCCAGAATCAGTTTCTCTATCCTGTTATGATACAGGTTCACCGTCTCCAGAAATGAACAACCGCTTAAATCAAGAGTCCCTGTAAGATACTTATTATCTAAGTCAATTTTAAATAATCTCTTTTCTCCTGCATCAATCCATATAACACCTTCCCAGCTGGCAGGATCATCAGGATCATATTTAGGGCTTATCTTCTCCCCGTTTTTCCTTCTTCCATCCCATTGTTCAAGGAAATCCCGCATCTTTAAATAATCATCTGCATTATATCCTCGTGGAATATTAATGGCTGCTGCTGCAAGAAGATCAATACTTAATAAGTCTCTGTTGTCCCCTCAGCCAGGGTTTCCTGAAATGAAAAACTGGCCAGGATTATAAATAACAGGATGATTCCCTTTAAAGTTAACCTTCCCCTTTTTGATAAATCCTTACTGATAAAAGTATTGCCGGCCATGGCCACCATCCCCCTGTATAAATT
>JAAYLO010000131.1 GCA_012521855.1 Halanaerobiaceae bacterium | reverse complement strand
GTTCTGCTCTGCTTTATAGGGATATTACAGTGGCTGTTGGTATAATATATGGGGTTGCGGTCAGTCTTCTTTTATTCAGGCTGAAATACCTTCAGCTTCAAAAGGCATTGTTTATGGATGAGGCCCGTGCCAATACATATGTGAGAAACCGTTATTATATTAATTATATTATTTATTTTTTTGTTTTGTTAACTGCATACAGGAGTGACAGGTTAAATTTTTATGCAGTTGCAGTCGGGCTCCTTTTATTAAGATATGTTATCATTGCTTCAGCAATTTTTTATTTTTTAAAGGAGAAGTGGACAAAAACAATAAGTTCTTTTGTGGAAGGAAGGGATTAAATTGCAACCAGGCCCGAAAGTTCTTGCATATTTTTTAGGAAATGAAAATTTCCCTATAACGGATACCTTAGTAGCATCCTGGCTGGCTGTAATAATATTGATACTCTTTGCCCGCCTGTTAAAGGGCAGATTAAACATTATACCCGGGCGTTTACAGTCCGGAGTGGAAATCTTATTGTCTTTTATTGAAGGCCAGATTGAATCCATGATACCAGGATCAGGAAGGAAGCTCCTGCCTTTTATAGGGACAATCTTTTTGTTTGTCGGAATCAGTACTATAATGGGGTTAATCCCGGGACTGGTTAATCCAACTGGTGATATTAATACCACCCTTGGGATGGCTTTGATGGTATTCTTTTTCAGTCAATATCTTGGCATAAAGAAAGCCGGTATAAAGAATTATGTAAAGGGTTTTTTTGAGCCCATATTTCTCATGTTTCCAATGAATGTACTTGGTGAACTGGCCAAGCCGATTTCACATTCTTTCCGTCTTTTTGGTAATGTTGTTGGTGGTGGTATAATTATAACACTCCTTTATCAGTTTTTCCCCTGGTTAGTTCCGGTCCCATTACATTTCTGGTTTGATTTGTTTTCAGCTTTTATTCAGGTTCTGATTTTTGGTATGATAGCAATATCATATATTTCAGTGGCTGTTTCTGATTAAACATTTGTATTTTCTATTTAAGCAAAGTTATGTAATATTCAACTATGGAAGGAGGAAGAGAAGTGAATTTCAGTCCTGAGTTCCTTGATGCAATTATGAAAGCAGCAGCTTATCTTGGAGCAGGTATTGGTATGATTGCTGGTCTAGGTCCCGGTATCGGCCAGGGTTTTGCAGCAGGCAAGGCTGTAGAAGCAGTGGGCAGACAGCCTGAAGCAAGGTCTGATATTACTGCTACCATGCTACTGGGTCAGGCCGTTGCTGAAACAACCGGTATCTACTCATTTGTTGTTTCTCTTCTTTTAATTTTTGTTGTTTAATAATTAAGGGGGAAAGGGCGGAAACCCTTAACCCCTCTATTAAATTATGGACTATTAACTATATGTTATAGAATCCAGGCAAAAAATAGAAAAATATCCCCGGGAGGTGAATATAGTGATCAATATAAACTGGACATTGGCCTGGCAGGTGATTAACTTTCTGATTTTGATGTGGTTATTATCAAAGTATTTATATAAACCTCTTACTGAGTTTCTGGATAAGAGGACTGAAAAAATAACAAAAGACCTGCAGTCTGCTGAGAATAGCAGAGAAGAGGCAATGGAGTTAAAAAATCGGTATGAAGCTGAAATAGCTAAAGCCAGGGAAAGGGTTCAGGAAATAATCGAAGAAGCAGAACGCCGGGGTAAGGAAAGAGCCCGGGAGATTATTGATGAAGCGAAAGAAGAGGCATTAAGAATAAAAGAAAGAAATATGGAAGAAATTGCCAGGGCTAAAGAGGAAGCCATGGCACAATTGAAGCAGGAACTGGCTGTCATGATATTGATGATTGCCAGCAAGTATATGCAGGAAGAGCTGTATAAAGGGCAGCAGGAGAAACTCATTGAGCAATATATAAATAGTCTTGATAAGGAGAAATTGGGTGGATTGAAGTGAGACAGAATGAGATTGCAAAAAAATATAGTCTGGCTTTATTTGAATTGGGAAAAGAGGAAAACAAATTAACTGAGTTCAGGGAACAACTGGAGATAATAACAAATACCATTGAGGAAAATACTGATTTAAAGAAAATGCTCTTTCATCCGCTTATTACACCTGAGGATAAGAAGAAAATTCTGCAGGAACTATTTTCCTCTGCAGTGTCTGATGAAATTTTGAATTTTTTGAAGATTTTGCTTGAAAAAAGGCGGGAAAAATACATAAGGGCAATTCTTAATGATTTTACAGCTTTAATGAATAAAGAAAACGGGATTCTGGAAGTTGAGGTTATATCAGCAGTGGAACTGTCAGCTGAGTTAAAGGATAAACTGGAACAGAAGTTAATTAATCTATCAGGATACAAAATTATCCTTAAGGAAAGGGTTTCTCCAGATATAATCGGCGGCCTTATCTTAAAAATTGGAGACCAGGTTATAGATGGCAGTATTAGACATGACCTGGAATTATTAATGGATAGAATAATAGAAATACCAGTAAGTGAGTTAGGGGTGTAGCAAAATGAATCTAAGACCTGAGGAGATTAGTTCAATAATAAAAGAACAGATCAAAAACTATCAATCAGAGCTGGAAACTGTTGGTGTAGGTACAGTTCTGGATGTAGGTGATGGTATAGCACATGTATATGGTTTAGAAGATGCCATGGCTGGAGAATTGCTTGAATTTCCTGATAATGTGTATGGCATGGCTCTTAATCTTGAAGAAGATAATGTTGGATGTGTTTTACTTGGTAATGAAACTGAAGTACAGGAAGGAGATATTGTAAAAAGGACCGGCCGGGTAGTAGAAGTTCCTGTGGGAGAAGCCCTGCTTGGCAGGATTGTCAATCCGTTGGGGCAGCCCCTTGACGGAAAAGGTGCTATTAAAGCAGAGCATACGAGGCCTATTGAATCACCTGCCCCGGGAATTGTGGATAGACAGCCTGTTGATACCCCCCTGCAGACAGGGATTAAGGCCATTGACTCCATGATTCCAATAGGCAGGGGGCAGAGGGAACTGATCATTGGCGACAGGCAGACAGGTAAAACTGCCATTGCTATTGATACGATTATTAACCAGAAGGATCAGAATGTAATCTGTATTTATGTTGCTATTGGACAGAAAGCTTCTACTGTAGCAGAGATAGCAGAGCGTCTGTCTCAACATAATGCCCTGGATTACACTATTATAGTATCAGCTACTGCCAGCCAGCCTGCCTCTTTACAGTATATTGCTCCATATGCAGGTTGTGCCATGGGTGAATATTTCATGTATGAGAAGAATCAGGATGTACTGATTATCTATGATGATTTATCCAAACATGCCGTTGCCGACCGTACCCTGTCATTATTGTTAAGGCGCCCCCCTGGACGGGAGGCTTATCCTGGTGATATTTTTTATCTTCATTCCCGTTTGCTGGAGAGGTCAGCCAGATTGAGTGATGAGATAGGAGGCGGTTCTTTGACTGCCTTACCCATTATTGAGACCCAGGCAGGAGACATTTCCGCCTATATTCCCACAAATGTTATTTCTATTACAGATGGCCAGATTTACCTGGAGGGAGAATTGTTCTTTTCCGGTATCAGACCTGCCATCAATGTCGGTATATCTGTTTCCCGTGTCGGAGGTGCTGCCCAGACCAGGGCTATGAAGAAAGTTGCAGGAACACTGCGTCTGGACTTATCCCAATACCGGGAACTGGAGGCCTTTGCCAAGTTCGGTTCTGATCTGGATCAGGCTACACAGAGGCGTCTGATTCGCGGAGAGAGGATAGTGGAGGTTTTAAAACAACCCCAGTATTCTCCGATGAAGCTGGAAGATCAGGTAATGGCAATCTATATTGCCACAAGGGGTTATCTGGATGATATACCTGTTAACAATATTGGCCGTTTTGAGAAAGAATTTTTAAGTTATGTTTACGCCAATTATCCGGAATTACCGGAGAAAATAAGAACAGAGGCTGATTTGTCTGAGGAGACCGAAGAAAAGCTTGTTGAAATAATTAAGGAATTTAAAGAAAATTTTATCATCAGGGGATTTGAATCTGTCGGCGGAGATAATACTGATGAAACAGGAGAGGCAAAAGAGGGTGAAGAATAATGGAATCGATGCGTGATATCAAGCGCCGTATTAACAGTATCAAAAACACCCAGAAGATTACCAATGCCATGAAGATGGTGGCAGCAGCCAAATTAAGAAGGTCACAGGAAATGGCTGAGAGGGCCCGGCCCTTTTTCAATAAAACCAGGGAGATTATTTATGATGTATCCCAGTATACCAATGATTATACCGAACACCCTCTATTTCTTGATAAAGGCGGGAAAAGGCATCTTTATATTGTTATAAACTCCGACAGGGGGTTATGCGGGGCATATAATATCAAAGCAGTCGAAAAGGCCAGGGATTCCTTCAGGCCTGTTGAAGAGGTTTTCCTGATCGTTATTGGACGCCATGCCAGGGATTTTTTTAAAAAGAGAAATTTTAATATTGTCTCTGAATATATTAATATTCCTGATTATCCGGATTACCGGTTTTCAAAAAGGATAGCAGATGAGCTGATCTCTTTATACAAAGAAGATATTGTGGACCGGGTTTCCATTGTCTATACACATTTTAATTCAGTGATCAGCCAGACGGCAAAGCTTTTGCCCTTACTGCCCCTGGCAGCACTTGAAAAGCCTGAAGAAAAGGAAGACAAAATGATAGATTATTTATATGAGCCTTCACCTGATGCGGTTTTTGACATACTATTACCTGCTTATATCAATAATATTCTGTATTCCGCCATACTGGAAGCAAAAGCCAGTGAATACGGCGCTGTAATGACAGCCATGGATTCAGCTACAGATAATGCTGAAGAATTAATCGGAGAATTGACTTTGATCTTTAACCGGGCCAGACAATCGGCTATAACTACAGAGATTACAGAAATAGTAGGCGGAGCCGAAGCCCTGAAATAGATGAAAAAGGAGGAAGGATAGTGAGCAAGGAAGCAAATATCGGTATAGTGAAACAGGTAATCGGACCTGTAGTTGATATTGAATTTCCCTCTGGAAAGCTCCCGAAGATATATAATGCTCTCAAGATCAGTGGTGAACGGGAGGGAGTTCAGGGAGTTTCAGTCCAGGATACAGAGATGGAATTGATTGTTGAAGTCATGCAGCAGTTAGGTGATAACCGGGTCAGGTGTGTAGCCCTGGCTTCAACAGACGGCCTTGTCCGCGGAATGAAGGCCTTTGATACCGGAGGGCCCATCACTGTTCCGGTAGGGGAGGAAGTCCTGGGACGGGTACTCAATGTATTGGGTGAAGTAATAGATAGAAAAGAAGAGCTAAAGACTGAAAAACGTTTACCTATACATAGACCGGCACCAGCATATGAGGAGTTAAGTCCTGCCAGTGAAATGTTTGAAACAGGAATAAAGGTTATTGATTTACTGGCACCTTATGCCCGTGGCGGTAAAGTCGGTCTTTTTGGCGGTGCCGGTGTCGGTAAAACTGTACTAATTCAGGAATTAATTAATAATATTGCCATAGAACACGGTGGTTATTCTGTCTTTGCCGGAGTTGGGGAGAGGAGCAGAGAGGGAAACGATCTCTGGCTGGAAATGAAGGAATCAGGGGTGCTGGACAAAGTTGCTATGGTTTTCGGACAGATGAATGAGCCTCCTGGAGCAAGGATGAGGGCAGCTCTCAGCGGATTGACCATGGCGGAATATTTCAGAGATGAATTAGGACAGGATGTACTTCTCTTTATCGATAATATTTTCCGCTTTATCCAGGCTGGTTCAGAGGTCTCTGCCCTGCTTGGCAGGATGCCCTCTGCTGTAGGGTATCAGCCAACACTGGCTACAGATGTAGGGGTTTTACAGGAGAGAATTACCTCAACCAGAAGAGGCTCAATAACTTCAGTACAGGCCATCTATGTTCCTGCTGATGACCTGACAGACCCCGCACCTGCAACTACCTTTGCTCATCTTGATGCCACTACGGTTCTTTCCAGGCAGATTACTGAAAAGGGGATTTATCCTGCTGTGGATCCGCTGGATTCCACATCCCGGATTCTGGATCCGGTGGTAGTAGGGGAAGAACATTATGGTGTGGCCCGCGGGGTGCAGGAAATATTACAGAGGTACAAAGACCTGCAGGATATTATAGCTATTCTGGGCATGGATGAACTTTCCGATGAGGACAAACTTGTTGTAAACAGGGCCCGCCGGATTGAAAGATTCCTTTCCCAGCCCTTCCATGTAGCTGAACAGTTTACCGGTAAGCCCGGTGCTTATGTTCCAATAGAAGAAACCATTCGCGGCTTTAAGGAAATACTAAATGGCAAACATGATGATCTTCCTGAAGAGGCCTTTTACATGGTGGGGACAATAGATGAGGCTATAGAAAAGGCCAGGATTATCAGGGAAGGTGAATAGGAGATGCCTTCTACTATCAGGCTTGAAGTAGTTACACCTTTTGGTTTAGTTTATAGAGATGATATTGATTACCTTAAAGCTCCAGCGGTAGATGGAGAGATAGGCATTTTACCACAACATGCCCCTCTGGTAACCGGTCTGGAGATAGGGATTCTTCATGTAAAAAAAGGCGGGGAAGAGTTCAAGATAGCAATAAGTGAAGGCTTTCTGGAAGTAAAGCCTGATAATATTAATGTAATTGTCCGGACCGCTGAACTGCAAAATGATATAGATGTGGAGCGGGCAAGGCGAGCCAGGGAACGTGCTGAAAAGAGGCTTAAATCAGGAGACAACAGTATTGACAGAGCCAGGGCTGAAGCAGCATTGAAGCGTGCCCTGGCCCGCCTGAAGGCAGCTGAGTATTCTCTCCAGATACAGGACGATTAAGATTTTTTTAAGTATCCAAAATATAAAAACTGGCAATAATATAGATTAATAGGTGGTTCAGGTGTCAAGAGGGATAAGTAAACTGGAAGAGAAGCTAAAAGAGGGTGTTTACGGGAAAAGAGATTTAAATAAAGAAGAAAGAAAATACTTCCTGGGAGAACTTGAAGAACGTGTAATCCGTTATTTAACAGCTGATCAGCTTATGGAAAAAGGCACTTATCCTGAGATAATTGAGGCCATTAAACACCCTGCAGCCAGAAAATTAATAATTGACCGTGATATAGAGCTGTCAGCTGCAAATGATTATATCAGGCATGCCAGGGAAAATAAGCTCCTTTTTAAAAGAGTTCATTCTCCAGAGTTCAAAGGTGATATAGCCTTGATTGTTGTAAGTGATCATGCAGTGGATGTTGCCGACAGGAAAGTTTTGTCAAGGGCTGAACGCTTGAAAGAAAGAGGGATTTCTGATTAAATTATCAGGAATCCTGGGGCAAGGTTATGTGAAAAATGCTGGCTTTCCCTGGAGGCAAAAGCACCGGAAGAGTTAGATAATTATAAAAAAATCGGCTTTATTGATAAAATTATCGGGACAAAATGTGTCTGTGAATAAAAAATATATAAATATATGGTAAAATAGTTTTAAAGGAGATTTTGCTTTTTTCACGAATTATAATTAATATGCATAAAATATAGATGTATTTTCTGTTACAGGAAGATAAATGGAAGGGGCTTATAAAAGTGGGCAAATTCATAATTACTGGCTGCACCCCGCTACATGGAGAGATTAATGTAAGTGGTGCAAAAAATGCAGCTTTACCAATAATTGCAGCTAGCTTAATGGCCGATGGACCCAGTAGATTACTTGATATACCGAAGCTTAGAGATGTAGAAAATTTATGTGAGATAATCAGAAGGATGGGATGCAGGGTTGAACAGGATGGTAATGAATTACTGATTGATCCTACTACTCTTGATACACCAGAGGCTGATCATGACCTGGCCCGGAAGTTACGTGGCTCCTACTATATTCTGGGTGTATTACTTGCTAAAAAAAGGTGGGCCAGAACCAGTCTTCCCGGCGGCTGCAATATAGGGAATCGTCCTATTGATCTACATCTGAAGGGATTCAAAGCCCTGGGAGCAGAGATAAATCTTGATCATGGAATAGTGGAAGTTAAAGCCAGAAACCTTTCTGGAAACAGGATATACCTGGATTATCCCAGTGTTGGTGCTACCATAAATATTATGCTGGCTGCTACCCTTGCAGAAGGGACTACTATTATAGAGAATGCTGCCAGGGAACCTGAAATTGTTGATCTGGCTAATTATCTTACTGTAATGGGAGCACAGATAAAGGGTGTCGGGACAGATATTATCAAAATTGAAGGTGTTGAAACACTCAAAGGGGCAGAACACCGGATAATTCCGGATAGAATAGAAGCGGGTACTTTTATGATGGCAGCTGCCTTGACAAAGGGAGAAGTTTTTGTCAGGAATGTCCTGGCAGAACATGTTAAGCCATTAATAGCAAAATTAAATGAAATGGGTGTAGAATTGAAGGAAGATATAACTGGAGTACTGGTTAAGGGCGGCGGGCCGCTACGGGCTGTTGATATTAAAACCTTGCCTTATCCGGGTTTTCCGACGGATTTACAATCCCAGATGATGGTTTTGCTTACACAGGCTGATGGTACCAGTCTTGTTATTGAGACTGTCTGGGAAAACCGCTTTACCCATGTTGATGAACTGGCAAGAATGGGTGCTGATATAAAAATTGACGGGCATAGCGCCCTGATTAAACCCAGCAGACTGACAGGTGCAGAGGTTACTGCAACTGATCTGCGGGCAGGCGCTGCCCTGATATTGGCAGGGATTGTAGCATATGGAGAAACAACGATCAGGGATATCTATCATATAGAAAGAGGTTATGAAAATATAGCACAGAAGTTATCTTCTATTGGTGCCAAAATAAAAAAAGTAAATTAAGCATGTTCTACTCCCATGTCTATATTCATAAATATATTATGAATATAGGTAAGGGAGTGTTTTATTTTGTGGAGAAAGATCTTTCTCTTTATTCTATTTATCTTTATTATACTTATTCTGATTCCCTTATTTTTGATAAAAGGGGTAATTCCCGGGAAAAAAGAACAGCATTTAGTTCTAAATATATATGATCACAGGAGAGATAAGATTATAAGAATGGAACTGGAGGATTATATACGGGGAGTGCTGGCCGCTGAGATGCCTGCCCTTTATCATCAGGAGGCTTTAAAAGCACAGGCAGTAGCTGCCAGGACCTATGCACTAAAACAATTGCCGGGATATGGCGGAAGTGGAAGCAGGAAATATAAAGGGGCTGATCTGTCAACGGATTTTACTGACTGCCAGGCATACCTGTCAGAAGCCGGGATGAAAGAAAGGTGGGGATTTTTACTCTTTTTTTATTACTGGAGCAGGATAAATAGAGCAGTTGAAGACACGAAAGGCCAGGTGCTGCTTTATAATAATAAGCTGATTGATGCTGTTTATCATGCCAATAGCGGCGGGATAACTGAAAATGCTGTATATGTCTGGGGAAAAGAAGTACCCTATTTATAGAGTGTAGAAAGTCCCTATGATAAAGACAAGGAAAGAAACTATCACTCTGTTTTTTTTATTAAAAAGGGTGAATTAGAAAAAAAGCTTAATACCCTGATAGATGAAGAAAATGAGCAGATTCTGATCAGAAAAAGAACACCCAGCGGCAGGGTTCTGGAAGTCAGTGTCGGGGGTAAAAATTATACCGGGAATGAAGTCAGAGAGAAGCTGGGTTTATCATCAAGCAAATTTAACATAAATAGAGAGGGCGATATTTATATCTTCACATGTTACGGAAAAGGTCATGGTGTCGGGATGAGCCAGGATGGTGCTGAGGGATTTGCCAGGAATGGTTATACTTACCGGCAAATACTTGAACATTATTATAAGAACTGCGAATTGGGATATTATTACAATATAAAGTAAAAAATAAAGTTTTTAAATTGTCTGTCATGTATAAAAACCCACCTTATGGAAAAAATAAGAAACGGAGGTGGGTAAAATGAATGAAAGATTCAAATTTAAACTGGATAAAGATAAAATAAAGCTGCAGTTGAGGGATCTGGGGAAAAAGCTGATCAGGAAAAGGGGGAAGTCACCAAAAAAGCTGTATCTGGCAATTTTTCTCCTACTGGCTCTCCTGGGATATTTATTATATTATAATCAAGAGAGTGCATATAGAGATAATAAATTCAACTTTTCTGATCTGGATCTAAGGCCTCCTGATCTGGTATTTGAGTATGAACGGCATGAGTTTCCTGCTGCAGGGGAAAACGATAATCTATTTTCCCTGGATTATGGAAAGATTGAAAGCCCTGACCTTATACGGAATGAAGCAGTTGATGAAAGAGATATGCTTCAGGGGGTAGTTACACAATCATTCCGGCCTGTACAGGAATTCCAGGGAACAGAATTCAGGATCTTAAGACCAGTCAGCGGGGATATTCTGCTGGAACCCGGCTGGTATTATAATGCCCTTCTTGATGATTGGCGTTATCAACAGGGTATTGAACTGGCAGGGAATATCGGTGATATTGTTATGGCTGCAGCAAATGGAAAGGTAAGTGCCGTAAAGGAAGATGAGTATAAGGGGATTATGGTAATTGTTGAGCACGATCATGGCTGGATAACAGAATATGGTCATCTGGAAAGAGTCAGTGTTTCACCAGGAACCATACTGGTGAAAGGCCAGGAAATAGGGAGAATAGGCACTACAGGTATGGCTTCACAGCCCTCCCTTTATTTTTCCCTGAGAAATAAAGACGGTACTGTGAATCCTGTAGATTTTTTTGAATAGCTCATATTATATAAAAACCGGCTTTTAAAGGCCGGTTTTTTTAAGGTATATTTCCCCTGAACCGGTGCATATACATTTATTAGTACCGGTTTATTTAACTTGGGGGGAATAAGATTGAAGGACTATATACGGGAAAGGGTTAAGGAAGTAGCAAATTATATTTATGAAACTAAAGCTACTGTCCGTCAGACTGCCAGGGTATACGGGGTAAGCAAAAGTACGATTCACAAGGATGTTACTGAAAGGTTATTGCGGATTGATGCTGAACTGGCAGATAAAGTTAAAAAAGTGCTTGAATTCAATAAAGCTGAAAGACATATAAGGGGTGGTGAAGCAACCAGAAAAAAATATAAAAGTATGAAGGAGAAATAATACAGCAATTTATCTACCACATTTTGCAGGAGAAAAAACAAGTGTAGAGAATATATAATATTAGTCAGGTAGAACAAGGGGGAAATAGTTATATGTTGGGATTATCTAAAAAGATTGGAATAGATTTGGGTACAGCGAATGTGCTTGTGTTTGAAGAAGGGAAGGGAGTTGTTTTACAGGAACCTTCTGTTGTTGCCATGGATATAAATACAAAAAAAGTAGTAGCAGTTGGAACAGAAGCAAGAAGAATGTTGGGAAGGACACCAGGAAATATTGTTGCAATAAGGCCTCTCCGGGATGGAGTTATTGCTGATTTTGAAGTTACGGAAATAATGCTTAAACATTTTATATCCAGAATAATAAAAAGAAAGAGATTGTTTAAACCTACGGTGATGGTCTGTGTACCTGTGGGTATTACTGGTGTTGAGAAACGGGCTGTACTGGAATCAGCTATCCAGGTAGGTGCCCGTAGTGCATCATTGATAGAAGAACCCCTTGCTGCTGCCATTGGGTCCGGACTGCCTATTGGAGAACCCAGTGGCAGTATGGTAATAGATATTGGCGGAGGCACATCTGAAATTGCTGTAATTTCCTTAGGAGGTATAGTAATAAGTGAGTCACTCCGGATAGGAGGAGACCGTTTTGATGAAGCTCTAATCCGCTATATAAGGGACAAATACAACTTAATAATTGGAGAAAAGACAGCAGAAGAGATAAAAGTTAATATTGGAGCTGCTTTTGTAGAAGAAGGTGAAAATGAGGAATATGAGGTAAGAGGGAGAAGTGTCATTACAGGATTACCTACAAATCTGATTTTGACCTCCAGGGAAACGGTAGAGGCTTTTTCCGAGCCAATCCGCTCTATACTTGATGCTGTCAGAAGTGTATTGGAAAAGACCCCTCCAGAACTCGCCTCTGACATAATGGATAGAGGTATTATAATGAC
>JAAYLO010000130.1 GCA_012521855.1 Halanaerobiaceae bacterium | reverse complement strand
TCATTGCACAACATCATGAATATCTTGATGGCTCAGGATATCCTGAAGCTTTGAAGGGAAGTGAAATACTGCTGGAAGCCCAGATTCTTACAATTACAAATGATATGATCGCCATGAGCAGTAACCGCCCATATAGAAGCGCATATAGCCTGGAATATATATTAGGATATTTGAAGGAAATGAGGGGAATAAAATACAATGCAAAAGCAGTGGATTGTATTTTAAGTATAACTGATAGTGAAGAATTCTTGTCGATAATAAGACTATAATGATTTCATAAAATAAAAATGGTACCCCTGACAGGAATTGAACCTGTGCAACTGGTTCCGGAGACCAGTGCTCTATCCACTGAGCTACAGGGGCACATTCACAAATAATATTACAAGTCTTCCTATACTATTACCGCTTTTTTATTGTAACAAAATATAGGCTGGCTGTCAATACTGTCAAAAATATGAGCACATATTCAACCATATATAAAAGCCCCCGGCTATTTCTGGGGGCTGTTTAGTTACATCTTATATCTTTATCTCTGCACCAAGAAGCTTTAAAAATCCTGCCAGCCAGACTGGATGTGCAGGCCAGGCAGGAGCCGTTACCAGATTCTTATCAAGACATGCCTTATCCAGATCTGTTTCCACCCAATCAGCACCTGCTGCTATTACATCAGGTTTTAAGGCGGGATATGCAGTACATTTTCTCCCCTTTATAACGTCTGCTGCAATCAGGACCTGGATACCATGGCATATTGCCGCAATGGGTTTATTACTCTCAGCAAAATATTTTACTATTGATATTATCTCATCACTCAACCTGATGTATTCCGGTGCTCTGCCGCCCGGAATTACAAGGCCGTCATAATCAACCGGGCTTATTCTTTTCAGATCAGCATTTAGAGTAAAATTGTGCCCCCTTTTTTCACTATAGGTCTGATCGCCTTCAAAATCATGTATTGCCGTCCGGATTATATCTCCAATATTCTTTCCCGGGCAGACGGCATGAACAATCTAACCCACCATCTGCAGAGGCTGAAAAGGAACCATCAGCTCATAATCCTCAACAAAATCTCCTGCCAGGATCAATACTTTCCTGTTTTCCACTTCAGTACCACTCCCCTTTATTTTATTTTATTTCCCTACCTTATATATTAAACAAATATAATTAAAATCCTTTTCTGGTTAAATATAACAATCATATTTTTGTAATTTTAACAAATAATAAAAATTGCAGTATACTGTAATATTTGATTGTGCTTTTAGAATAAGCTACTGAGGTAAATTTAAAATAAACCACTTAAAACTCATGATATGGAGGTAAGAAACAGATATGTACAATCAAAACCAACGCCAACAGGCTGGAAGCCAATATGGCAGCAGCCAATATAATCCTCAAAATATACAGAACAGAAGCCAGTATAACCCGCAGAATATTCAAAACAGCACTGGACCGCAATTTACTCCAGCTAATGCCGGCAGTTCACAGTATGCCCTGAACAATAATTATTATCAGGCATCTGCCCTCCAGGGCGGCGGTGTAAACCAGTACGGGGCCCAGTACAGTTCCGGCAACAGGGATGAAGATATCGGCAATTCCTATTATCAGTCAACACAGCCTGTTGGAAATGTCAGTAGTACAGGCAGCCAATACAACCCTCTGCTCCAGCAAGGTAATATAAATAATCCTGCAAGCAGCTCCCAATATGCTCAAAAAAATAATTATTACCAATCATCATTTCAGCAGAGTACTGGAGTAAATCAATATGGAGCACATTATACCTCAGCTAAAAGAGATGAAGATATCGGTAATGCGTATTACAACAAAACTTCACAATAAGCTTCTAAAAGCACAAAAAGGGATAGGCAGTGACACCTATCCCTTCTTTTCATAATTGGGGCCGTTTAACCCATGATTTAATAATAGGAACAATTCCAAATGGTATTGGACTCATTCCCATGCTTTCTGCCACCGGTAACATGATAGGAGTAACTATCAAAATAAACGGAGCCATATCCATAATACAACCCGACAGCATAAGAATAAGGTTTATCAAAAGATCTGTTCTGCTCTGAAATTTTAATCAAAAAACCCGTCATTATTATTCAACTCCAGTGACAACTGATCAGGCTTCAGATTAATATCTGCATTCTCCTGATATATTGTATTATTAATCAGACTATTTAAAAGGGCAGCCCGGAAAAAGGGAGATAAGATACAGGCTGCCCCGTTATTCTGTTAACAACTCTTCCCACTGGAGATAAAGGTCATCAAGCTCATCTTTTATTTTTTCATATTCATTTTTTAATTCATTTAAAAATTCTATCTTATCCAGATTGGCCGGATCCATCATGGCCATTTCAAGTTCTTTAATTTTCTTTTCCCTCATCTCAATACTTTCTTCCAGGTTTTCAATTCTGCTCTGTTTCATCCTCTCCTGGCGGGCTTCTTCCTTCAGTCTTTGATATTCAGATTTGTGGCTGCCGGATGCTGTATCTTCTTTCTTCCGGTTGCCCTGAAGAACCGTAAACTCCTGTTTTTTTCTTTTATAATAATTGTAATCCCCATAATATTTTATTAGTCTGCTGCCTTCTAATTCATATATATAATCAACTATTTTGTTTAAAAAATACCTGTCATGTGATACAACCAGAACTGTACCCGGATATCTCCTCACGGCGTCTTCCAGAACTTCCCTTGAGGGTAAATCGAGATGATTGGTAGGTTCATCAAGAACAAGAAAATTATAATCCCCGTACATCAGCTGAAGCAGCCTCAATCTGCTCTTTTCCCCGCCGCTCAGCATACTTACAGTCTTAAAGACCTCATCATCCTTAAAGAGAAAGGCTGCCAGGGCATTTCTGGCTTCAGCTGTACTCATCTCACATTCCCGCCTGAGTGCTGTGACAAGATCATCATCTGGATTAAATCCTTCAAACTCCTGACTGTAATAGCCTATCTTTACACCTGTACCTATCTTTATCTGCCCGCTATCCTGTTTAAGACCCCGGGTCAATATTTTCAGCAAGGTAGTTTTCCCTGTACCATTCCGTCCGATGAGGCCGGCCTTATCCTACCAGTAGATGCTCATATCAAGATCGGCCAGTATTTTCTGCCCCGCAAATGATTTGTTCAGTGCTTTTATCTGCAAGACCTCATTTCCGCTTCTCTCATTTACCTTCAAATCCAGTGCCATCTGCTTACCATCGAGAACCGGTCTGTCAAGGCGTTCAATCCTATCCAGTGCTTTCTGCATGCTCTTTGCTCTTCGAAAAAACTTCTCATTATTACCCTGCTGCCCCCACTGGTGAAGACGTTTTATGGCAGCTTCCATCTGGAGGATTTTCTTCTGCTGGTTATCATAAGCCTGTTTCAGGATTTCATACCTCTTTTTTCTCTCTTCCAGATAAAAGGAATAATTGCCATGATAGACCTCATCCCTGCAGTCCTTGATCTCAACAACCCTTTCGATAACCTGATCCAGAAAATACCGGTCATGTGAAATAATTATTACAGTTCCCCGGTATGTATGTAAGTAATCCTCCAGCCATTGTATTGAAGGTAAATCAAGATGATTTGTGGGTTCGTCAAGTAATAATATATCAGGTTCGGTTAATAATAGTTTGACCAGGCCCAGTCTTGTTTTTTCCCCGCCGCTCAGTTTATCAACGGTCTTGTTCATCAACTCGTTCTCACTGAAGCCCATACCGTAAGCAATCTGCCTGATTCTGCTCTCATATTTATAACCATCCTTAAGCTCATATTCATGTTGTAAATTACTGTATCTTTCCATTAATTTCTGCAATTCTTTATCAGGGTAATCTCCAGAACCCTTTTCGGCAATCTCCTTTTCCAGCTGGTGCAGCCTTTTTTCTATATCCAGCAAATCTATATAAATAGAGGCCAGCTCATCAAAAAGTGTAATCCCTGCCCTGAAAGACGGAATCTGATCCAGATAACCCACCTCTGCATCCTTTTTAAGGGAAAGAGTACCCTCACTGAATGGCTCTAACCCGGCAATTATCCTGAAAACTGTGGTCTTCCCGCAGCCATTAGGACCTATCAGGCCTACCCGTTCACCTTCATTGACAAAAAGCGAGAAGCCTTTTAAGACTTCTGTAATGCCGTAATTTTTACTTATTTTATTCATACTGACAACTGACATTTACAACATCCCCTAAAGTGAGATACTATGGTAAAATATAAACAGGGTTTTCATTATTCCTCTTGAATAGAACAAAGACATTGCCGATGACCTGGATAACCTCTGCTTCACATTTTTCAGCCAGTTCATTGGCAGCTTCCCTGGCATCTACTGAAGAATTATTAAGAACCCTTCCCTTTACCAGTTCATGATCCTCCAGGGCTTTTAATGTCTGCTCAACTAAACCCTGGCTTATGCCCTCTTTCCCTATCTGGACTATGGGATTGAGCTTATTGGCCTGTCCCCGCAGATAACCTCTTCGTTTCCCGTTCAGCATAAAAGCCACCACCTTCTTTTTTTACTCTAAATATTCAAAATTCATTGGGCCGATTTTAATGGTATCACCCTGCTTAATACCCTTTTTTCTCATGATATCATATAAACCATGGTGCTGTAATACCCTGAGCATTCTTTTCACAGCTTCCTCATTATTGAAATCTGTTTTCTGTATGTTTTCCTCAACCAGTATGCCCTTTATTTCATAATAATCACCATCAAGACGTACAACTTCAATATCCTCTCCTTCAGCAAAATCAGCCTTGATAAGCACAGTATCATCAATAACAATATCTGTCTCATTCTCAGGGATCTCCTCCAGGAGCTCCGCTGCCCTGTACATCAATTCCTTGACTCCTTTTTTTGTTGCTGCTGATATCTCGAAAACCTCATAACCCATCCTGATAATCTCTTCTTTAACCTTAGCGGCTTTCTCCCTGTCCTGTAATATATCAATTTTGTTCAGGGCAACTATCTGTTTCCGCTCTGACAGTCTTCTATTATATTTTGCCAGTTCTTCATTTATCACTTTAAAATCTATTAAGGGGTCCCGTCCTTCTACACCCGAAATATCTATAATATGAATTAAAAGACGGGTTCTCTCTATATGTTTTAAAAATTCATGGCCAAGTCC
>JAAYLO010000129.1 GCA_012521855.1 Halanaerobiaceae bacterium | reverse complement strand
TATCAGGACAGATCAAATACAAATGGTTACATTACAGCAGAATATTGAACAATATAATAAACTCAGTTTTGCACTGGAAAGAGAAACTGAAGAACTGGAGAAAAATGTAGAGAGGAAGACCTATCTTGAGGAATCTCTTAAGTCTCTGGAACTGATTGATCCGCAAAACAGAATGCGCTTTTATCTGATAGGTTCAGTATCAATGTCTGTTCTGGGTATAATCCTTGCTTTAATATTTAATGTATATTTCAGTATCATTTCAGTGGCTGGAATACTGGGACTCGGTATCTTTGTCCTCTACCGCTTTATTATTGATAAAGGGCCTCTGGCTTATAAGTAGAAATGCCTGGTCGACATCAATGACCTGGAGAGAAGAATAAGTGCCAGTGAAAACAAAATTGAGGGATTAAGATCAAGATTACGGCCTCTGGAAAAAGAAATTAATTCCTATAAAGGTATCCTAGGTTTATCTAAAGACGCCTCACCTGTATTATTGAAGGATTATTTCAGGGAAATCCAGGATATAAAAACAAAGACACAGAAAATAGAAGAAGAAAAAGAAAACTTAAAAACAAAACAGCTTATTATTGAAGGAGAAATGAATAAGATTCTCGGTCTTTTGGAGGATTTTAAAGACTTATTCCCTCTTGCCAATATTGATAAAGAGGCTGACTTACCAGTACAGTTTGACAATATTATGACAATTATACAGAGAATATTTGATTTATCAACCAGTATCCTTGATTTATCTGTATATCAGAATGAATTATCAGAATACAGAGAGGAAGCAAAAAGATTATTAGAAAGCAGCGGCCTGGATCTTGGAGAAATTGATAGTGAATTAAGTATCAGCATTGAAAATTACCTTGAACATGCTGACAGGAATCAATATTATACCGGTCTGAAGGAAGAGCGTGAACAATTAAAGCAGCAACTGAAAGCGGTTTTGAATACTGAAATGGTCAGGGAAACTATGATCAGTTCATTGGGTGATAATAGCGAAGATAGGATTTATGATGCTTTTGTCGAGTTATATAATGAGTTTCTTTCACTGGAAAATGTGGAAGAAAAATATCAGGAAAAACGTACTGAATATGAGAACATGCTTAACGAAATTGAAATTGAACAGAACAAATTGATATCCATTACAAAAGAACTGGAAGAGCTTGCTACTGAAGAAACCCTTAAAAATGCAGCAATAATGCTGGATGATGCTCATAAACAGTTAAGCTATCTTGTAGATGAATATGCAGTTTATAAAACAGCAGCCTTTATTCTCAAAAAATTAAGGGAGACTTTTGTCCAGCAGACAAAAGACAAGCTCTTATCAGGAGCCAGTAAATATTTCCGGGAAATTACCGGTGGTGAATATAAAGCGATATTACCGCCAGAAAATATAATAGAGGGAGATTTTCAGGCTATATTAAGAGATGGAACAATACAGGATAGTACAGAATTACTGAGCAGGGGTACGACAGAACAGCTTTTTCTGGCCATAAGGCTCAGCAGAATCAGAGAGATTCATCCGCCATTACCGGTAATAATAGATGATAGTTTTGTTAATTTTGATGATTTTCATCTTGTGGAGACATTAAATTTAGTCAATGAACTGGCCAATACAAATCAGGTGTTCTTATTAACCTGCCACCCCAATCTCATTGAACTTTGTACTGAGGATAAACCTGTACAGTACTGGAAATTAGAAAAAGGCCGTTTCAGTAAATCTACCAGGGAGGATTTAATAAGATATCTAAGGTTTTCTTGACAATAATGGGTATTTTTTAATAATGCCACAGGCCAGTCTTTTTCCTGCATTACCGGCGGGCTGGCTGCGGTAATCATCAGGATTTTGATGGATAATGACTGATAATCCTACAACATCTTCTGCTTTAAACCTGTTTGTATAAAAAGACATCATGGCTATACCATTATATGAGAATAAAACCGGGAAATCACCCACATGATTGCCGTGAGGCTGATTATCAGGATTCCAGTGTCCTCCGGCAGCAAGGAATGGATCTTCCGGATTTCCTATTTCACAGTTTCCAGTTTCATGGATATGGAAACCATGCGGCCCTATCGGTCTGCTATTGTTTCCAGCTTCATATGCAGGTAAGCCTTCTATATATACGGAGACCTCAGTGCCGCCGGGGATATCAAAAAAGTTGACGACTCCTCTGATTTCTGGTGCCAGCGGTCCGCCTCTGATATAGGCTCTGACTCTGGCTTTTCTATATTTTCTGAGCTTCATATCTTAATACACCTCTTTTTTGTTTTATTATATGTAAAATTAACAGTAATGTTTAAAGGGAAACCAGTACAAAGAGAAAGGGATGAAGATGAAGAATCTGGATTATATCAGCTGTTTTCTGCTGGATATGGATGGGACTGTTTATCTGGGAAATGAACTGATTAAAGGAGCTGACAGATTTATAGATTTATTGATGAATTCTAAAAGAGAATTTTTTTTCTTTACGAATAATTCTTCAAAAAACCCTGGGAATTATAGAAGCAAACTGGAAAAAATGGGTATAAGAATTCCTGAAAGCAGAATTATCACTTCAGGAGATTTGACCATTGATTATTTAAAAAAAGAAAGTGAAAATCCGCTGGTTTATCTGGTCGGTACACCTTTTCTTGAAGAACAGTTTATCAGTAATGGAATCAGGCTTACCAGGGATATATCTGAAAAAATTGATTATCTGGTCCTGTCCTTTGATACTACTTTAAATTACAGGAAAATATGGGATGCTCATGAGCTGATCTTAAGAGGGATAAGATATATTGCTACAAATCCGGATTTTGTCTGTCCCCTTGAAGGAGGAAAAAGCATGCCGGATTGCGGTTCAATGATCAGTTTATTGAAGACTTCTACAGGAAGAGAGCCTTATATTATTGGAAAACCCAATACACTTGTAATTGATTATATTGAAAAGAAAACCGGCCTGAAAAGAAATGAAATAGCCATTGTCGGAGACCGCCTCTATACTGATATACAGAC
>JAAYLO010000128.1 GCA_012521855.1 Halanaerobiaceae bacterium | reverse complement strand
TTTCTTTTCTGCCTTAAGTAAATTTACTGTGCCTTTTACAAGGAATGGTATGGCCAGGATTATAAGGGCTATTACTATATATTTTGTTTTTCCTTTTTTCACTTCTTCTTCACCTCCCTTTTTGTTTGATGTTATATTTTGGTGTTACATACATTTTATTATATCATATTTTTCCCATTTTCTTTGTCATATTGTGTCAGGAGTTAAAATATTTTTAATATGATTCTTTGTTAATTATAATATCATTTTGCTGCTAAAAAATAAAAAAACCTCTTTCGAGGTTTTCATCATAATCCTTTATATCATTTCTTTCAGGTTCCTGAAACTGATTCTGGCACTTTCCACACCTGGTTTAAGATTGTCATCCTGTTCTACAATCAGCCACTCTACACCTATTTCCCTGGCTTTTTCTACAACAGCCCTCATATCTATCTCTCCATTGCCCACCTCTGTCAGTTTACCACCGGCCATATCCTTCATATGCAATAGGAACAGGCGGTCCCTGTATTTCTCTACATAGCGGACAGGGTCAACCCCCGCTGCATATACCCAGCAAATATCTATCTCTGCTTTTAAATAAGCGGGAGCAGCATTACTGAACAATATATCAAGGCCGTATTCACCACCATATACCTCAAACTCATGTGAATGATTGTGATAGAGGAGATTCATTCCATGAAGGGACAATTCTCTCCCTATTCTCTCCAGTCTCCTGGCAAATTGCATATAGTCTTCCCTTTTGCTATATTCATAATAGGGAACAACTATATTGGTATTTGAGATAGATTTATTATAATTGATCACAGTATCCATTTCTTTTTCCAGTATTTCAAAAGCTGTGTGGCTTCCGGCAGCTTCAAGCCCGGTTTCTTCTAATTTCTCCTTCATCTCTTCATGGCCAATTCCTCCGAAACCCGCAAACTCTACCCCGTCATATCCGATAGAGGCTGCCTCTTCCAGTACCCTTAAGAAATCTTTTTCTGTCTCTTCCCTCAATGTATAAAGCTGTAATCCTATTTTCATAAAACAATTCTCCCTTTATTTTAAACAGCTGTTTTTTATTACTCCAATCAATTCTTCACTTACTATTTCTCCCTGATTGTTCACCAGGCCAAAATCCATCTCTTTATATGTCCAGACTGCCCAGCCAATCCCCAGGGTATTCAGTATATCTATCATATCCCGGTGCCAGTTCACCCTGCTTTCAGGAGGAGCGGATTTAATTACACCAAATTCTCCGCAATACAATTCCCGCCCTGTTTTATCTATAAAATCAACAGCTGGCTGCATATCCTCCCACAACATCTCTTTATTTATGACAGCCCCCCGGTTTCTATCTATCCATGGTTTATATTCAGGATGTTCCTTCTCGAAATCATCCAGATTTACAAACTGACCAGGATATTCTATCGTCTGATTATAGTCCATAGACATCTTTGACCAGTAGGCTTTCTGGTGTGTAAAGAGATGCGGGTGGTAAAAATGAAAGGTATAAATTATGCCCGGGTCATCCAGAATATCAATTTTTTTTAACTCCCGGACAGAGTTATAATAATTGCCGCCATAGATTATCTTCCTGGCACTATCTATCTCCCTGACGGTCTGGATAGTTTCATGGGCCAGTTTATTCCATCTCTCACTATCAGGCTCAACCATCTCATTCAGGAGTTCAAAGATGAGATTATCACCTTCCCCGTGATATCTTTGAGTAATGGCCTTCCAGAGTTCTATGAATCTCTTCCTCATCTTCATATCCTCAAACAGGGTATTTTCCTGGAGAGTAGTAAAACTATAACCAGGAGCCCTGTGTAAATCAATGATAAGGTTCAGGCCGTGCTTTTTACACCATTCCAGGCATCTGTCAATATATTCAAAACCCTCCTCTTTGTAATGAAAAGGAGCATCATCATCTTCCAGTACCGGATAATCAACCGGTAAACGGATATGATCCATACCCCAGGAGGCAATCCTTTCTACATCTTCTTCCTGAATAAAACTTTCAAAATGCTCTCTTCCCTTTTTTCCATACTGGGAAATCCAGCCGCCCAGATTTACTCCAGCTTTATAACCCTTTATCATTTCTCTTCCCACCCCCGTTATCTCATAGAATTTTTCCTGTAATTCACCAGTAATGATTCCATAATACATCAGCCTGATTCAGCATATCATTCAACCCTGTATTCCATTAGAAGATCCAGCAGTTTTCTATCAACCCTGTATCCCTTATACAGCTCAAATCTTGCCCCAGGACGCCCGTGTTCAATGATGCCAAAAGGCCCTTCAAAATTCCAAAGTGCATAACCCCAGCGGAATTCCCGGTATAGACTCAGGAGATCCCTGAACCAGCTGCGAGCAGCTTCATCCGGTGTTTTATTATAACAGCCGAATTCACCTATATGTATCCTGGCCCCCCTTTTCTCTACTTTCTGCCAGGGCTGGTAGTATTCCCTTAATGTCTCTTTATCCCAGAGCCTTCCCAGCCATGGAGTGCCTGGATAGACCGGTTCAGGTATATCCATACATTCTTCTGTCCAGGAAGCCTGGTAGTGAGTCAGGGCCATGGGCTGATAACCCCTACCGCTGTGTATTACTCCCAGATCTGCCAGTTCAGGTAAGGCCAGGTTGCCTCCGGCCAGGCCGTCTATCACAATCTCCCTCTCTGGATCTATCTCCCGGATTGCATCAACTGTCCTCTTGATTACCAGCCTGTGGTTTTCCCTTGTCAATCCATACTGGCCTTCTGCAGCAGGCTCATTTAACAGGTCAAAACTCAGAGCTTCAGAAGATATACCCTTATATCTCCTGGCAAATAGTTCCCATTGAAATACAAAAGCATCCTGGGCAATCTTATCAGTCCAGAGATTATCCCTCTCCAGATCATTCCGGTTAATACAATAGCCTGGTGCCCGGTGCAGGTTCAGGGAAATATGTATATTTCTTTCCTGACAGGCCTTAATATAACTATCCAGATAAGTAAAAACACTGAAATCCGGCTCAAAGTATTTAAAATCACTTATCCAGAACCGGTAGTCAAGGGGAAGCCTGGCGAAGTTAAAGCCATGTTCAGACAGGAAATCCAGGGCTTTCTCATCAACAGGCTCTGGTTTCCTCCCCGGCATCCAGACATACATCCACTGAAAATTAAAACCATATCTCTGCATAATAATAGTCCTTTCCTCAGGATATTTCCTTTAACACTTTTCCTGTTAACCATCCCTTTATACTATAATCCCAATTCTCTTTTTATTTCTCTGTTCCTTTCAATCAATTCAATTCTCTGCCTGACACAATCATGTGAATAAAATGGATCAGGAGGAGTATTAATTACATAATCAAGCAGGCGGTCCACAGTACTGGTTGCTACATGAATCCTGGTATCTGAAGAGGCATAATAAAGATAAACATCTCCATTATCCCTTGCAATTACGCCATTGCAAAAAACAACATTGGAAACATCCCCGACCCGTTCTTCACCTTCCGGTGCCAGCAGATATCCGCCCGGTCTGTAAATTACCTTATCAGGTTCATCAAGAGCAGTCATCAATGCATAGAGTACATAACGTAAACCGGCAGCGGTATTACGGACTCCATGGGCAATATGCAGCCAGCCCATAACGGTCTTTATCGGGGCAGGCCCCTGTCCGTTTTTGACCTCTTTTATGGTATGATAGACCTTTTCATCGACAATGGTCTCTTTTTCAATTACTGCATTTTCGATAGATTCTGATAAACCCCAGCCTATTCCTCCTCCGGAACCAGTACTGATAAAACCATCCTGCGGCCTTGTATAAAAGGCATATTTTCCGTCAACAAATTCAGGATGCAGTACTACATTCCGCTGCTGGGGGGAACCTGTCCTGAGATCTGCCAGCCGTTCCCATTCCTTCAAATCCTTCGTCCTGGCTATACCGCACTGGGCTACGGCACTGGAAGTATCACCTGGAGCTGCATCCGGGTCCTTCCTTTCAGTACAGAACAGGCCGTAAATCCAGCCATCCTCATGTTTTACCAGCCTCATATCATAGACATTAACATCAGGTTCTGATGTCTCAGGCATGAGAACAGGTTTCTCCCAGAACCTGAAACCATCAATACCTGTATCACTCTCTGCTACAGCAAAAAAGGATTTCCGGTCATATCCTTCTACACGGCACACCAGATAGAACTTCCCGTCAATCTCAATGGCCCCCGGATTAAATACTGAATTGATCCCCATCCTCTCCATCAAAAATGGATTTGTCTCATAATTCAGATCATATCTCCAGTCCAGAGGTGTATGCTGACTGGTCAACACCGGGTATTTGTATCTCTCAAAAATTCCATTACCGGGTAATACTGCTTCATTTTTTCTTTCCAGCAGTTCTTTCTGTTTTAAGACCAGCTCATCCAGTCTCTTTTTGAATTCATCTCTGCTGAGTCCCATGCAATCCCTCCCCTTTCAGTATTTCCTCCAACCTGCTTACCAGTTCAAAACAGGCCCTGCCATTGTGATAGGGTGATTTCCAGGACTCCACTTTCGATTTGTCCGGATAGGGCTCTCCATTCTCATTCAAAACAGCAAACCATTCACCATATTCCCTGTCAATGAAATATCTTTCAATATACTGCCAGCCAGCCATGGCTGCCACCATATATTTATCTTCACCTGTCAATTGATATGCATTTACAAAACCGACAAGGTTTTCAGCCTGGGGCCACCAGTGGCGGGCTGTATCCAGCCTTTCTCCTTCTCTTTCATAATAAATACTCCCGTCTTCAGCCAGACCCTCATTATAGACTGCTTCAGCCATCCTGATGGAGATATCCTTTACCCTCTCCAACAGTTCCTGATCCCCCAGCAGCTCTGCGGCTTCATACAGGAGCCAGCTCCCTTCAATATCATGGCCATATGATATCAGTTCAGATTTAGGGTTCCAGTACTCATCAAAAAACAATATGAAATGAAAAGAATCATTATCAATGATGTGTTCGATAGTTACTTCAATCAATTCCTTCAGTTTTCTCTCCAATTCATCATTATTCCAGATCCGGTAAAGATTTGTATAGGCCTCAAGGATATGTAGATGTGTATTCATGGACTTTTTCTCATTCATATCCCTGGTACTTAATCTCATATCTTCTTTCAGGGACCAGTCCTGATTACAGGCCTCAAGATAGCCCCTGTTTTGCTGATCATAGCTGTATTTTTCAATCAGGCGGAAGATGTCAACGGCAGTTTTCAGGGCTTTTTCCTCACCTGTCGCCTGGTAAAACTCAGATAAAGCATAGATGGCAAAAGCCTGCCCGTAGATCTGTTTTTTACTGTCCAGGGGATTGCCCTGATAATCGAGCATCCAGTACATGCCGCCGTACTCCCTGTCAAAAAAATATTCCATAAGATAATCATAAGCCCTGTTTATCATTTTGAGATATTCACTTCTAAAGAGTCTGCGGTAAGCCAGTGAATAAGTCCAGAGAATACGGGTATTCAGAATAAGACCTTTCGGAGCCTTTTCTATTGCTTTCAATTCATTTGTCATCTCACCAACAAAACCGCCATTCTCTTCATCAATGGTATTATCCAGCCAGAATGACAAGATCCGGTCTCTTTCCTTTTCGACAGCTTCCCTGAATTTCAGCAGTTCTGTTTTGTCCATTGATAATAACTCCTTTCTTTTTTCTATTCTCCATATCAGGAGGACCTGTCGGCAAAGGTCCTCCATCAGGCTAGAGCCTTCTGGCTTTCTTTTAATTGTCTGATTATTTCAATCTTTTGAGGGCATTTAGTCTCACAGCCCCCGCATTCTATACACTTTTCCGGACCGTATTCTCCCTTTGTACCGGTGAGAAGTTTTTTGTATTCTTCCCTGGCATATTCAGTCAGGCCGTAAACCTGATGATAATTCATCAATTCAAAAACCCTGGGTATCTTCACACCCTGGGGGCAGCAGACAATACTCACATCCGGTACAATATAATTCTGCCATTTTCTTATTCTCTTCCAGCATTGTTTTAATATCAGCTAATTCCTTTTCACTCAATGGAGCAGAATTTGAAGCAATAGCAGCATTCTCCCTGACCATGTCCAGATTTTCCATTCCTGATAAAGCAATATTTATATCCGGATTAGAAACACAAAACGGAGGGCTGTCTCAACAGTACTCTTTGAGCCAGGCATCAGTTTACTCAATTTTGTTGAAGGGGCACCCAGTCTCCCGCCTCCAACAGGGCCCATAACTACAACACCCAGGCCCTTTTCCCGTGCATAGGCAATCCCTTCTTCATTTCTCCTGTCAAGGAGATTATATTGAACCAGGATTGAATCAAAATGACCTGTATCTATCAGCTTCAGCAAGTTCTCCGGTTTATCATGAAAGGAAAAGGACAGATGCCTGATCAAGCCCTCGGCCTTTGCCCTGTATGCCTCAGTCAATGGTCCATCCGGAATATCAATATTATTTTGATATGCTTCCCAGTTGAGACCCCAGAGGTGGTAAAAATCAATATAATCAGTATCAAGCTTCTTCAACGAGCTTTCCAGCATCTTTCTCCATTCTGTACCGGTATTGATCTCTTTCGGATTTTTGGTAGAAAGATATACCTTATCCCTCCATCCTTTTAATGCCCTGCCAACCGCTATTTCGCTTTTCTCCTCACAATAATACGGGGCAGTGTCAATATAATTAACCCCCAGCCTGAAGGCCTCGTGTATTATCTCTGTTGACCTGTCATAATCTACATCCTTCCTGCCGTTGATCTCAAGCATCGGAAGACGCATAGCGCCAAAGCCCAGTCTTGAGACCTGAATCCCGGTCTTCCCAAACTCTGTATACTGCACAATATCTCCTCCTGCAAAATAAAATAAATAAAATATATCATAATAATTCGACAATATCCTCAAAAACCCTTCCTGCCTGCTCTTCCCGACAGGGAAACTGCCTGGGGTTATCTGTTTCATCTAGTTATAGGTGTCAATAAGGGAACGGACAATGAGCATCTCCTCCAGCTCTTTTTCAGAGAGCTCTTCTTCAGGGACTATAATGAGAGTGTGCTCCTTTCCCGGATAAAGATGGAAAAAATTATCACTATATATGGCATCAATATTTTTAAGCTCCAGCCAGGTCCAGAGTGCGGGCCTTTCTACACTGAGGGCTATTTTAAAGACATTATCACCAAGTTCTTCAATCAGATACTTGATTCCGGGGTCCATAAGCTCCATATGCTTTGGTTTACTGAAGGAGACGAAATTGTCTGAAACCACCTTGTCATCCACTCTGAATTCAAGCCAGAGCATCAGATTCCGGGGACCTGTTTTTTCAACCTCTTCAGCCAGTTCCAGAGTCATAATATGACTGCTGGTCTGTGCCGGAATCTCTGCCGGCTTTTCGCCTGAGCTTATCATATTCCCTTTTACATCAGTCAGGAGCCAGAAGAACTCTCCATCAACCTTTTCCAGTTTATCACTGGTGACATGGATCTCTACAGCCCATCTCTCATTATCCTCAACGGCAGAGACCAATAAAGGAGCATAAAATCTTCTGGCCATATAGTGGAGGGCCTTCCAGCGCCCGTAATAATCAATAGAGGACCAGCTGCTTACAGGCCAGCAGTCATTTAACTGCCAGTATAGTGTGCCCATTCCCCTGGGCATTCCCCGCCTCCAGTGTTCTACAGCATATTTTATACCAAGCCCCTGCAGGATCTGGCTTGTCCAGAGAAGATTCTCAAAGCCATGAGGCAATCTGAACCAGTCCAGCATATACTGAATGATCGTTGTATTACCAATCCCGCTCCGTTGATGATGTTCCATAACATAACTTGTGATATTCCTGTCTTCCGGGATTGTAAAACTAAAAACAGTCTTCGGCTCAGGGAAGGACTGAAAACCAAACTCACTATTAAAACGATGTTCACAATTACGATACCACTCAAAGGGTTTTTTCCCGTGCCAGATATCCCAGATATGGGCATCTCCGCAACGGGGATTATAGAAATCCTCCCTGTCTCCCACAGGGCTGTGAGGACTGGAAGGCCAGTAAGGAACCTGAGGGGAATACTTTTTTACAAGCCCGGGCAGGAGTTCATCAAAAAGTTTGCTGTAATCATCCCAGCTCATTTTTACCCTTTCAATATCCCACTCGTCTGCAGCAATACCCTGTTCCAGTTCATTATTGCCGCACCAGAGGGCCAGACAGGCATGATGCCTGATCCGTTTTACATTTTCTTCTGCCTCAATCCTGACATTTTCCATATACTCTTCATCAAAACTGGGGTAAGTACTACAGGCAAACATAAAATCCTGCCAGACACACAGGCCCAATTCATCACAGATATCGTAAAAATCATCATCTTCATAAATCCCCCCGCCCCAGACACGGATCATGTTCATATTCACTGCAGCGGCATCTTCCAGCAGTGAATAATAATCCTGGTAATCCAGGCGGGCAACAAAAGTATCTGCAGGTATCCAGTTGGCCCCCTTTGCAAAAAAGGGTATGCCATTTACGGCAAATTTAAAGGACTGCCCCCATTGATCATCTTCCAGAACCAGTTCCAGGTTTCTGAGGCCTATCCTTTTACTCTCTTTAGAAAGGAGAGACCCTGTTTCATCATACAGGAATACATTTACTGTATAGAGAGGCTGTTCTCCCATACCATTTGGCCACCAGAGTTCTGGATTCCTTATTTCCAGATTCACATCAAACCGCCCATCAATTACTTTCCCTGCACTTTCTGCAACAGTATTTCCCTCATACTCTATCTGTACTTTTATCTCTAAATTATCATCAACTGTAAGCTCTACCTCTGTCCTGATATCCAGCATGACAGTTTCTTTCTTACTATGATCCTGGAGGATATTGATGTCAGTGATCCTGCCTTTATTGAAGGCAATGATTTCAATGTCACGCCAGATACCACAGGTAACCATCATGGGTCCCCAGTCCCAGCCGAAATTACTGGGCTGCTTTCTGATCCAGCTGCCGCTGTTTAAGCGGTGATCACCCACACTCCAGGCAGGTAAATAACGTTCTTTTTCTTTTTCCCTCAAATAGGGCATGACGGCATCAAAATGAACCTTTATGTAATTCTTTCCTTCCACGAGAACCGGCTTCAGGTCAAACTCCAAGCTCCGGTACATATTATCAGTCCTGCCGATCTCTCTTTCATTGACAGTAATTACAGCCAGGGTATCAAGACCATGACACTTTAGAAGGATTTTATCATGGTCCAGAATCTCCTTTTCTATAATAAACTCACGGCTGTAATCCCAGTCCGTCTCTCCGATCCACATCAGTTCTTTCTCATTATCCCTGAAAAAGGGATCATCGATAAATCCTTCTGCCAGTAAATCTAAATGTACACAGCCCGGTACGCTTGCGGTAAAATTATCATTTTTCCCTGTCCTGTTTAATGTCCATTCGCCGTTTAAAGCAATTCTCTGCATCTCATCTTACCTTTCCTGATACTTTAATACTTAACCATATTATATTACAAACAATGACAAATTACATATCAATTTTTTAGCTTTATATCATAAATTTTTGGATTTTCTTATTTTCTTTTTTTATGATACAATTATATTACGATCTAGATGCGGATTTTCACAAAAAAGAAAGGTGGTCTACTTGCTTGTATATCCCCTTGAGCATGAACTGGATAAAACATATATCTTCAGGATCAATGAAATAAAAAGTCCCTTCCCGGCCCACCGCCATAATTTCCTGGAGTTCTCCTACATAATCAGCGGCAGCGGTATAGAGATTATAAATGGTAAAAAACACAGCCTGCAGAGAGGAACTTTTACATTACTATTACCATATCAGGTACATGAGATACACCCTGAAATT
>JAAYLO010000127.1 GCA_012521855.1 Halanaerobiaceae bacterium | reverse complement strand
GGAATTTGGTGTGCGGACAACTACAATTAGAGATGGAGCTGGGCGGGTCTATATTATTCCTAATGGTAATATCAGGGAAGTGACAAATTATACTTCTGTAAAAGATATGAGGGTAATGGTCGATGTAATTGTATCCTATAATGAGAAACCTGCTGAGGCTATAGAAAAACTGAAGAAATTGTGTGGACTGATAGCAGAGGAGAAAGCCGATATTCTGACAGACGGGCCAAAGGTTCTGGGGGTTCAGGAATTGGCTGATTCCGGCATGGTCCTCAGGGTTATGGCCAGAGTAAAACCAATGGAACATTGGGGAATGGGTAGATATATGAAACAGAGAATCAAGGAGTATTTTGATGAAGCCGGCATTGAGATTGCTTATCCACGCCTTGTAGTGCTGACAAAAGCCGAGACCGGCAGTCAGTAAATTTTCTATAAAAAAGGGGGGGTTGGGAGATGGAAAAAAGGGATTACAAAATTGGAGATATTGTCCGCTTCCGTAAAAAACACCCCTGTGGTGGTGACAACTGGGAAATTACCAGAGTCGGTATGGATTTTAAGGCAAAATGTACTACCTGCGGCAGATTGATTATGCTGCCCAGAAGAAAATTTGAAAAAAGCGTAAAAGAAGTTGTAATGGAGAGTGAAGAAAATAAATGAAAATAGGAATAGTTGGACTGCCCAATGTAGGAAAATCTACTTTATTTAATGCCTTAACAAATGCAGGAGCGAGTGCGGAAAATTATCCTTTTTGCACCATTGATCCTAATGTAGGTATAGTAAATGTTCCTGATCAGAGGTTGGAAACCTTAAACAGGATGTATAGACCAGAGAAAAAGACACCTACAACCATAGAGTTTGTAGATATTGCCGGATTGGTGAAAGGGGCCAGCAGGGGTGAAGGACTGGGGAATAAATTTCTGTCTCATATCAGGGAAGTTGATGCAATTGCTCATGTAGTGCGGTGTTTTACTGATAGTAATGTGACCCATGTCGATGGGAGCATTGATCCAGTCAGGGATATAGAGATAATAAATATGGAATTGATGTTAGCTGATCTGGCAACAGTGGAGAAAAGGAGGGAAAAAACCCGGAAAGCAGCCAAAAGCGGTAATAGGGAATATCTGGAAGAATTAAAGATACTGGACATATTTGCTGAAACCCTGGAAAAGGGGGATAGTTTAAGAAAGCTGGAGAAGGACAATAAATCTTTACAGCTTATCAAAGAATTGTCCTTATTGAGTGTAAAACCGGTTATATATATTGCAAATGTTGATGAAACTGATATAAAGACCGGAAGTAACGAATTGGTTGAAAAAGTAAGGGAATATGCAGATAATGAAGGATCAGAGATCGTAACAATAAGTGCAAAAATTGAGGCTGATATAGCGGGGCTTGATGAAGTGGAAGCTGAATTATTTCTGGAAGAATTGGGTTTAGAAGAATCAGGCCTGGACAGGGTTATAAAGGCTGGTTACAGGCTCTTAAACCTGATTTCCTTTTTTACAATAGGAGAAGATGAAGTAAGGGCCTGGACTATCAGGAAGGGTGCCAGGGCCCCGGAGGCTGCCGGAAAGGTTCATACCGATATGCAGAGGGGATTTATCAGGGCAGAAGTTGTCAGCTACGATGACCTGATAAAATATGGATCTATTGCGGAGGTCAGGGAAGCAGGATTACTGCGCCTGGAAGGCAAAGATTATATTGTAAATGACGGGGATATCTGTCATTTCAGATTTAATGTATAGTTTAAAGGGAAAAAGGTGGTAAGGTGAATAACAGGAATCCTTTAGTCTTTGTTGTTTTATTTATCCTGATAACTTTGGCTTTTTATTCTGGTAGGGCTTTTTTAACTGAAATGAATCTTAAAGAGCCGGAAGCGAACTTTGTGGGAAAGAACCCGGTTGTTACTATTGAGATGGAAAGTGGAGACATTATAAAAATTGAATTATACCCGAATACAGCTCCCAATACAGTAAACAATTTTATATATTTGATAAATGAGGGATTTTACAACGGAAGAATTATGGTTAGAAGTTATAGATTATATTGATGAGCACTATGATCTGGACAATATTGAGACGATATATCTTGCCGGAGACGGTGCTTCCTGGATTAGGGAGGGTCTCAACTGGTTACCCTGC
>JAAYLO010000126.1 GCA_012521855.1 Halanaerobiaceae bacterium | reverse complement strand
TCTGGGCAAAAGGATAGGGGTACATCCGCTTATTCTTCTATTGGGGGTTTATATCGGGTTGAAAACATTAGGTTTCCAGGGGGTTATTTTAGCACCAATCTCAATAATTATGTTTAAGGCTGTATATGATGCAGGGCTTGAAGACATTTATTTTTCCTGTTTAAAACAGAAGAAAGAGTGACATCTGCCTCTCTTTCTTCAAGACTATAATATGTTGCCTGTATCAGTAGCTCAACACTAAGAGGATCAATATCAGGAAGATCAAGAAAGCAAATTCATCATATGCTTTTCCTTTTCTTTTTCTGCTGCTCATGATCTCTTCTCCCATGACTGCTCCCTCCTTAATTGAGTGTTATGTAATATAATACTCATTAATGATATAATTTGACACTGGAATAAGTGTAAAATATAAAAGAAAGCTGGCTTTATTATTGTAACAGATTATAAATTACATAATAATATCTGTATATGGAGGTGTTGCTATGACTGAAAAGATAAAGGAAGAAATGCTGCAATTTATAAATGAAGGAATCTCTGACAACATATCATGGATGGAAGATAATCACCCTGCAGATATCGCTGAAGTTTTATCTGAGCTTAAACCGGAAAATATGCTTGAGATTATTTCTTTGCTTGATAATCAGGAAATAGCACAGGTAATTGAACATCTGGATCAGGAACTGCAGAAAGAAATTATTACAAGTAAAGAGATCGATGAGATTATTGATATTTTTTCCTATATGTCAAAAGATAATATTACGGATATATTGGGGAATCTTTCCGTAGACTTAAGAGAAAAGCTGCTGAATCAGATGAAACATGGAGAAGCCCAGATATTGCGTAATTTGCTGGGTTATGAGATAGATTCTGCAGGAGGAATCATGACTACTGAGTATATCCTCCTGAAGGAAACCCTGACAAAGAAAGAGGCCCTGGAAAAGATAAAAGAGATAGGCCCAAGGACTGAAGTCATTGATATCATCTATATAAATAATGATAAGAAGGAATTGGTTGGGACTGTTGACCTGAGGGATATTTTAAGTGCACCTGATGATACGATCCTGGCTGAGCTGATGGATGAAAACCTTATTTATGTAACACCGGAGATGGATCAGGAAAAAGTTGCCTATCTTGTAGCCAAATATGACTTGACCGCCATACCGGTAATCAATAAAAATAAAGTTATGCTGGGAATCATTACAGTAGATGATGTCATTGATGTAATCGAAGAAGAGAACACAGAAGATATGTTGAGAATGGCCGGTGTGCATGAAGAGGAAAGTATAGACAGCCCGCTCAAGAAATCAGTGATCAGGAGATTACCATGGTTGTTTATTAACCTGTTTACTGCATTTTTAGTATCAATGACGGTCAGTTTGTTTGAAGAGGTTATACAGCAGGTTGTGGTGCTGGCTGTCATGATGCCGATTGTAGCCATGATGGGAGGAAATGCCGGTAATCAAACACTCTCAGTAGTAATCAGGGGTATAGCTTTAGGAGAATTGACATTGAATAAGGAAAGCTGGAAGCTTATAATAAAGCAGATAGTCCTTGGTTTGATAAATGGCGCAGTATTGGGTTTGTTTACTGGAATTGTATTGTATTTCGTATATGGCAATCCATATCTGGGATTAATAATATTTCTTGCCATGACTGTGAATATATTAATTGCGGGCCTTTTTGGTTTTTTAATCCCCCTGGGATTGAAGGTGCTGGGTGTTGATCCGGCTATGGCTTCTGCTATATTCTTAACTACAGCTACTGATATCTTTGGTTTCTTTGTCTTTTTGTGGCTGGCTAAAGTATTTATTAACTACCTCGTATAAATAAAATGGGTAATCATATCTTTCTCCAGTATATTGCCGTAAAAAAAAAGGCCAACCCCGCAAGTGTTGGCCCCGTTTTTAGTTATGCTTATTTATCATATATACCAAAACCTCCGCCTAAAACAAGGAGGATGAGGATCAGGAAGATCAAAAAAGCATTGTCTGCTCCGTAACGTCCTGACATAAGAACACCCCCTTTCTCTCTCCAGCTGGAATATGGTTGAATTTCTCTATAATATGATTTGAGTTTGTATTCATCGTGTTTTTCCAGGCCTGCTTAATTATATGTCAATGCTCAATGATATGTTCATTTCATTTCTTATATATCCTTTTACAATATTATTAATTTAAGATATAATAGGGGTAGAAAAAGGGGGTGAATTTTGTGGCTAGACCTACAAAGGAACGGAGAGTCGAATACATACCAGAGTATAATTATTTTAAACCTGTTGGCATACCGGGGAAAGAACTGGAGGAAATATGTCTGTCCATAGAAGAGATAGAGGCTATGCGCCTTAAGGATATGGAAAACCTCACTCAGGAAGAGGCAGCAGAGAGGATGGAAGTATCCCGTCCCACCTTTCAGCGTATCCTGACAGAGGCCAGATCAAAGCTGGTAAGGGCCTTAATCGATGGGAAGGCCATCAGGTTTCAGGGAGGAAATTACCGTCTGTCAAGTAGTTTTCATTGCCGTGGATGCGGCCGGATTACAGGGCGTGGCCGCAATAGAATGAGAAGAGGCCGGGAGAGTAATTACTATACGGATTGTGCAGATGAGTAGATATATTATATATCAGGGGGATCGAAGATGCAGAGGG
>JAAYLO010000125.1 GCA_012521855.1 Halanaerobiaceae bacterium | reverse complement strand
GGGAAAGGTAGATGCAGCATTTGCTGCAATAAAAAGCCTGGCATTTTAATAACAGAAGGAGTCTTTTTTTAAAATCCAAAGAAAACTTGACACTATCAGAAAAATGGACTATTTGACTATTAGTATCATTTATGCTAGTATGATGTTGCAAAATTCATTTCAGAACACCCTGGAGGTCTATTTTCATGATTAAAAAAAAGAGTATTTCCATTAAAGATGTGGCCAGAATGGCCGGAGTTTCACCTACGACAGTCTCACGGGTGGTTAATAAGAGCAGCCATCCTGTGAGCAGTGAAACCAGAGAAAAGGTGGAAGAAGCAATAAAACAGTTAAATTATCATCCTAACCGGATGGCTCAGAGTCTGATAAAAAGCAAGTCCAGAATGATCGGTGTAATTGTTCATGATATTTCAGATGAATATTTTTCTGAAGTACTGAAGGGAATTGAAGAGATTACCTTTGATCATGATTATGTAATAAATATCTTTAATACAAACCGTGATGTAGAAAAAGAACTGAAAGCAGTAAGTATCCTTGATGCCTACCAGGCTGATGCAATAGTACTGGCTGGAGGTTATCTAAGGGATGACTATTACAGGAAGAGCATGGAGGAATATGTCAGGCTGCTGAAGAACAGAGGCTGCTATATTTTCAGTGTCAGTACACACCCTTTTGATATAATAAACATCGGACTTGGAAATGAACTGGCTGCCATGACAATCACTGAGTATCTGATCGGGAAAGGCCATAAAAGTTTTGCTTATGTAAACGGCCCTGAAATACTGGCAACAACACAGGAAAGATTGAGCGGATTCAAAAAGGCCCTGAGGCAGAACGGGCTTGAAGACCCGGATACCCCGGTTATACCCGGTGATTTCAGTTTTGAGGGAGGCTGCAGGGCAGCAAAGGAGCTCCTTGCATATATTGGAGATATTACCGCAGTTGTGGTGGTCAATGATGAAACAGCCCTGGGAATAATGTGGGAGCTGCAACAGAATGGAATCAGGATACCTGATGACATTTCAATAGTGGGAATTGGAGGGATACCTGCCAGTAAGTATTCTTACCCTCCCCTGACCACAATCGTTTTGCCCCTGTATGCACTGGGGAAAGAGATTGGCAGATATATTGTTGATAAACTGGATAACAGTACTGAAGAGATTGATGATATTAAACTTCCGCCCATGGAACTGGTTGAAAGAGAGTCAGTGAAAGAAAATAATTGAACCTTTGTAAATGTACTCAGTATATAAAAAAAACACAGACAAATACTATATGTAAACTGGATATTGACAATTTTCCAATAGGGCAGTATTGGACTACAATTTGTCAATATTTTTTTTATAAGAAATATAAAAATTATAAACATAGTTGCAGGAATTTTCTTATTGATATAGAATAGTATATATAGAATAAAAATAAAACAGTGTTTCACAATACAAAACAACCTTTTTACTCTGTTTATCACTCCAAATCTTATGAGCATGATATATGCAAAAAAAAGAGGAGTGGGTATAAATAATCTTAAAATATGGAGGAGGAAATAATGTGATTCCAAAAATTGAAAACCTGAAAAGGATTGAAGAAACAGGTATCGTCGCTGTAGTAAGGGCAGAAAATCCGGAACAGGCACTGAAGATAGCAGATGCTGTAAAGGCAGGAGGTATTCAGGCCATTGAAATCACCATGACTGTTCCCGGTGCCATTGATGTTATCAGGGAACTGGCTGAAACCTACCGGAATAATGAAATACTGATTGGGGCAGGTTCTGTTCTTGATGCAGAGACTGCCAGGGCCTGTCTGCTGGCAGGTGCTGAATATATTGTATCACCCTGTCTTGATGAAGATACTATTAAGCTTTGCAATAGCTATCAGAAAATAGTCATGCCGGGTGCCATGAGTGTTACTGAGGTACATAAGGCCATGCAGTATGGTGCTGATGTTGTGAAGATTTTCCCGGCTACCCTGTTTGGTCCCAAAATTATCAAAGCCATCAAGGGGCCCATTCCCCAGGCTCCTTTATTACCTACAGGCGGTGTGAGTCTGGATAATGTAAAGGAATGGATAAATGCAGGCAGCTTTGCTGTTGGTGTAGGTAGTGAACTCACTGCTGGTGCAAAGAAGGGAGATTATGAAGAGGTTACCAGGACTGCTGCTGAGTTTGTTAAGAGAATCCGTGAAGCCAGACAGGGTTCTTGAGATAATCATAAAGACTGAGAAAGGATGATATTATGGCAAAAAAAGTTGTGACTTTTGGTGAGATAATGTTGAGGCTGACTCCTCCTGATTATAAAAGGATTGTCCAGACAGATACTTTTGATATTATCTATGGAGGCGGGGAAGCAAATGTGGCAGTTTCCCTGGCCAATTTCGGCCTGGAGGCAGCCTTTGTATCAAAGCTTCCTGATAATCCTGTGGGCCAGGCAGCCCTGAATGCTCTGCGCCGTTATGGTGTAAATACAGATTATATTGTCCGGGGCGGGAATAGACTGGGTATCTATTATTGTGAAAACGGTGCCAGCCAGCGTCCCTCCAATGTAATTTATGACAGGGCTCATTCAGCTATAGCTGAGGCTTCCCCGGATGATTTTGACTGGGACAAAATCTTTGAGGACTGTGAGTGGTTCCATACCACTGGAATAACACCTGCCTTAAGTGAAAATATGTCCAGGATCACCATTGAGGCGGTAAAAGCAGCCAAAAAACACGGTGTGAAGGTCAGCTGTGACCTGAATTACCGGGCCAAGCTCTGGAGTAAGGAACGGGCAGGGGAAGTCATGTCAGAGATTATGCAATATGTAGATGTCTGTATTGCCAATGAGGAAGATGCAGAAATGGTCTTCGGTATTAAGAGCGGTTCTGATGTTGAAAAGGGAGAAATCAATGTTGATGGTTTCAAAAATGTGGCCAGTCAGTTGATTGACAGGTTTGGCCTGGAATTGGTAGGAAGCCATCTCAGGATTAGCCACAGTGCTTCTGATAATGGCTGGTTGGTGGTTCTCTATGATGGAAAGGAATTTGTCAGATCAAAACAGTATGATATCCATATTGTAGACCGGGTGGGAGGCGGTGATTCCTTTGCTGCAGGACTGATATACTCCCTGCTTAAAGGGAAAGAACTCCAGGATGCTGCTGAATTTGGTGCTGCTGCTTCCTGTCTCAAACAGACTATACCCGGTGATTTCAACCATGTCAGTGTCAAGGAAGTTGAGTCACTGGCTGCAGGAGATGCTTCCGGAAGGGATAAAAGATAAAAAATTGAAGTTTATAAAAAAGGGAGATATTTTATTTCCCTTTTTTATATTGTTAGTGTAAAATAAGTTTTGGAGAAATATTAGAATAAAATAGAAAGAAGACTCCTTATTTGATAAAATGTTAAGTGACAAACAAAACATTTAGAAAGAAGTCTTCTTATGAATACTATTATACAACAATTTCAAGAAAAAATCATCC
>JAAYLO010000124.1 GCA_012521855.1 Halanaerobiaceae bacterium | reverse complement strand
GGCTTGGTGGCAGCGAATGGTGGGAGAACCTGATACGTATAGCTCAGGAAGAAGCTGAATGGCTGGGTGTAGATATTACTATAATTGATGCACAGAGAAGGGAAGAAAAACAGATTGCCGATTTATTGAGTCTATTACAGACAAAACCAGATGCATTAATAATTAACCCGCAGCATCCTTCTGCTTTGTTAAAAGCTCTTGAAAGGTATCAGGAAGAGGGAATTCCGATTTTTGTAGTAAACAGTGATATCGATCCCAGGGCAAATCCGGTCTGTTTTGTTTCAGGTGACGGTTTCCAGATGGGTTACAATTTAGGCTGGTCACTTGCTGAAGCAGCAAACAAGAAAGGGTTAAAGGGTGAAATCAAAGGAATGATTTTATCCGGTTTCCCCGGAGAGTTAGTTTCATTAGTGAGGCGTCAGGGTATTATGGCAGGATTTAATGAATACCAATTCCAGAAAAACGGAAAATCACACCTGAACATTGTATCACAGCAATTTGCTAACTGGCTGCCAGAAAACGCCATGAAAATTACACAGGACGTATTATCTGCCCATCCAGATCTGGATATAGTCTTCTGTGAAGATGACGGAACAGCCCAGGGAGCAATTGCAGCATTAGAGATGGCAGGCAAACTGGATACGATCATCGGTGGTTCCATTGACGGAAGAAAGCAGATCCTGAAAAGTGTAGCAGACGGCAAATGGACCGTAGATGTTATGCAGGACCCAAGACATCAGGGTAAATGGGTAGTATATTTTGCAGTACAGCATCTTTTAGGCAATAAGGTGCCCGGTGAATTCTATATCCCGACACCTGCAGCAGACCCGGTTACTGTACAAAAATATTATAATCCAGCCAGCCAGTATTAAAACATTAAAGGACAAAATATAAATCAATGAATCGGGGAAGCATGACAGGCTTTCCCGGTTCTTTAATAAAAATCACTATCTTTATAAAGTGAAAGGATTGATTTAAATATGTTAGAAATGGTCCAGATTACAAAAAAATACCCTGGAGTGACAGCCCTTAATAATGTGGGCTTGAAATTGAATAAAGGAGAAGTACATGCACTTCTGGGCGAAAATGGTGCCGGTAAAAGTACATTGATGAAAATACTGTGCGGGGCAACTCCCAAAGATTCCGGGAAAATAGTCTTTGAGGGAAAAGAAATCTTGAGAAATCCCAGCAGGGCAGAAGCCGCTACAGTGGGTATTTCCATGGTCTTTCAGGAATTAAGTTTATTTCCGCAATTAACGATTACTGAGAATTTATTTCTTTCCAGAAGCAAAGGTTTATTTAAATGGTCCAGCCTGGATAGTATCAGTGAAGAGATACTCAGGAGATTTAACCTGAATATTGACCCCCGGACAAAGGTTGGTGAATTGACTGTTGCTGAACAGCAATTGGTTGAAATAGCAAAGGCGACTAAAGACGGGGCCAGAATATTAATTCTGGATGAACCAACATCTGCCTTAAGTGATAATGAGATTGAAAAACTTTTTCAGACAGTCAGGAAATTGAAGGAGGAAGGCCTGGGTATAATTTATATTGGACACAGGTTGAATGAAGTTTTTGAGATTGCTGATAATGCTACTGTACTTAGAGATGGAAACCTGATTGGAAGGGTCTGTCTGAAAGATTGTTGTGAAGACGACATTATCGAAATGATGGTAGGAAGGAAAATAGAAAACCTCTTTCCTGAACGCCAGCCTGCAAAGAATAATGAAGTGGTATTAAAGGTAAGTAATTTATCGAAGGAAGGTTTATTTGAAAATGTAAGTTTTGAATTAAGAAAAGGAGAGGTTTTAGGCATCTCGGGCCTGATGGGCAGCGGCAGGACAGAGATAGTAAAAACTATCTTTGGTGCAATTAAAAAAGATTCTGGTGAAATTGAGCTTAACGGTGAAAGGGTTGAGATAGATTCACCAAAGACAGCCATCAAAAACGGGATAGCTCTCTTAACAGAAGACAGAAAGACAGAGGGGCTGGTACTCGGTTTTGATCTAACTCAAAATATAAGCCTGCCTTCCCTGAAAAGCTTTTGTAAAAAATGTATTATTGATAAAAAAGAAGAAGAAACTATATCTGAAAATATAGTTAATGAATTGAATATTAACCCGCCGTTAATGGACAGGGCTGTAAAAACATTAAGCGGCGGCAACCAGCAGAAAGTAGTTTTAGCAAAATGGCTTGTAAGGAATTGTAATATCCTGATTTTAGATGAACCGACCCGGGGTATAGATGTTGGAGCCAAGAAAGAGATATATACCATTATTAATGAATTAGTAAAACAGGGAAAATCGATAATCATGGTCTCTTCCGAACTGCCTGAGGTAATAGGAATGAGCGACCGGGTAATTGTTATATATGACGGCAGGATAAATAAGGTACTGGAAAAAGAAGAATTATCCGAAATAAATATAATGAGATATGCCGCCAATAAGATTGCTATATAGAACAGGGAGATAATACCCTACAGTATTTTAAATTAATCGGTATATTAAAGACAGTATACAGATGGAGGAATATAAAGTGGCTCTAAATAAAAAAATGAAGCCTGTCATAAATTATGAAAATATAAGGAATAACTTTTCCAGATATTATCTATATCTAATGTTTCTGGTTATTATCATAATAAGTTCTATTTTAACACCATATTTTTTGAGCCTTACAAATATAATAAATATCCTTAGACAGAATGCTGTCATTACAATATTGGCTGTTGGACAGCTGTTTGTAATTCTTACTGGAGGTATTGATCTCTCTGTCGGTTCTATAGTGGCTTTGAGTTCCTGTCTGATAGCAGGATTGTTAAATACGGAGGTTTTTCCTGTACTGGCTGTCATCATTGTATTATTAATCATGGCCGTAATAGGCGGGATTAGCGGCAGCCTGATATCATACGGGAAAGCCGCCCCTTTTTTAGTGACCTTTTCGATGATGTCGGTCATCCGCGGAGTGGCTTATAATTACCAGGTGGGGCTGGATTTAAGAATAAACAATAAATCCTTTATCAACGGTATTATAGGCCAGATAAACCAGTTTCCCCTCCTGATATTTTATATGTTTATCATTATCATCATTATGGCTTTTATTTTGAAAAAGACGGTTTTTGGAAGAATAATTGTAGCCATCGGCGGCAGTTAAGAGATCTGTAGATCAGCGGGCATCAATGTAGAGAATTATATCATAGCCGTCTACTCTATTTCCGGTGTACTGGCTGGATTTGCCGGTATTGTTCTGGCAGCGATGCTGAGTATGGGGACAGCATTAGTGGGAACTGGTTATGAAATAGATGCCATTACTGCGGTTCTGGTAGGAGGGGCTGCCCTGACCGGGGGTAAGGGTACTGTTAGCAACACAGTTATAGGGGCATTTGTGATAGGTATTTTAAATAACATCCTGAACCTGCTCGCCATACCATCTTATCCCCAGATGATTCTAAAGGGGCTGATAGTCCTGGTGACTGTAGTGACCAGGAAAGAGCATTGATGATTTAATTCCTCCCCGGGGAGCGGATACAGGCAGAGCAGATTCAGTTGAATATTTTACAAAAATATAGTATAATATGTACGTACATTCAGGCAAAATACCAGATTGTTTTTCTGTTGAATGTATTATTTTTTTTTATGTTAAAATGTACGGACAACCTGTGTTTTTGAGCTGGAATATGTCGCTTTTTTGAGGATTTAAAAACTGGCCGTGATATTGTGATATCATTTTTTGAAGGAGGATTAATCATGAGTGAAAAATATGTTCTGGGTCTTGATTTTGGTTCTGATTCAGTAAGGGCTCTGGTAGTAAATGCTGATAGCGGAGAGGAGTTGTCCAGCGGTGTTTCCTTTTACAGGAGATGGATGGAAGGGAAGTACTGCCAGCCTTCTCTCAATCAGTTCCGGCAGCATCCCCAGGACTATCTTGATTCCATGACAGAGGCAGTAAAGGAGGCCCTGGACCAGTGCAGTCCGGGAGTGAGGGATAGGATAGCAGGAATCGGTATTGACACAACCGGTTCGACCCCCTGTGCCGTAAACAGGGAAGGGGTTCCCCTGGCTTTGCTGGATGAATTTAAGGAAAATCCCAATGCCATGTTTATTCTCTGGAAGGACCATACTGCTGTTGAGGAGGCAGCAGAAATCAATGAAAGGGCCTGGAATTGGGGAGGAGTAGATTATACAAAATATGAAGGAGGGGTATATTCTTCTGAATGGTTCTGGGCCAAGATCCTCCATACCTTGAGGGAAGATGAAAAGGTCAGGGAAGCTGCCTTTTCCTGGGTGGAACACTGTGACTGGATACCGGCAGTACTTACAGGCAGGACAGATCCCCTGACCATGAAGAGGAGCCGTTGTGCTGCAGGCCACAAGGCCATGTGGCATGAAGAATGGGGCGGCCTGCCTCCGGAAGAGTTCCTGGCCGGGATTGATCCGCTCCTTGCCGGTTTGAGGGAAAGGCTGTATGAAAAGACCTATACCTCTGATGAAAGGGCAGGAGAGCTCACAGAGGAATGGGCAGAACGGCTGGGCCTGCCCGCAGGGATAGCGGTGGCAGTGGGTGCCTTTGATGCCCATCTGGGAGCAATCGGTGCCGGTATAAAGGAAAGGACCCTTGTAAAGATAATGGGTACCTCTACCTGTGATATCATGATAGCAGCTTATGAGGTCATCGGCAAAAAGCTCATCAGGGGTATCTGCGGCCAGGTAGACGGTTCTGTCATACCGGGCTATATAGGACTGGAAGCCGGCCAGTCCGGCTTTGGTGATGTTTATGCCTGGTTCCGGTCAATATTGTCATGGCCCCTCAGGTCCATCATACCTGATCTGGAAGGAATTGATGACGGGCTTAAAGGGAATATTATAAAAGCTGTTGAAAAACAGATCCCGGTAAGGCTCACTGAAGAAGCAGAGAAGCTGCCTCTGGAGGAGTCAGGCCTTCTGGCTCTGGACTGGTTAAACGGCAGGCGGACTCCCTTTGCAGACCAGACCCTGAAGGGGGCCATTATCGGCCTGAATCTGGGTACTACAGCCCCTGCGGTATTCCGGGCCCTGGTGGAGGCGACTGCCTTTGGAGCAAGGGCCATCAATGAGCAGTTCATCAATGAAGGTGTAGAGATAGATGAGGTGATAGCCATTGGCGGTATCTCCAAAAAGAATGAATTTGTCATGCAGGTTACAGCTGATGTCCTGAATATGCCTGTAAAGGTGGCGGAATCAGAACAGGCCTGTGCTCTTGGTGCCGGGATAACTGCTGCTGTAGCAGCCGGTATCTATGGGGATCTCAGAAAAGCTGCAGAGAAGATGGCTTCGCCCTATACAAAGACATATTATCCTGATAAGGTAAGGGCAGAGCAGTATCAGAGGCTTTATGAGAGATATAAGAGGCTTGGAAATGATTTGACAGGGTATTTTAAAAATTAGGAGTACTCTGTACTCAAATAAGGTGGTGCAGAATGCTGAAAGATCTGAAAGAGAGAGTACTTGAGGCAAACCTCGAACTGGAGCGGAAGAAGCTGGTCATCTATACCTGGGGTAATGTAAGCGGTATTGACCGGGAAAGCGGGCTTGTAGTAATCAAGCCCAGTGGTGTTTCCTATCAGGAATTGACTACTGAAAAAATGGTAGTGGTTGATTTAGAGGGAAATATTGTGGAAGGAGAACTGAATCCTTCCTCAGATACTGCTACACATCTGGAATTGTACAGAAACTTTTCCGGGATCGGTACCGTGGTACATACCCATTCAACTGCGGCAGTCAGCTGGGCACAGGCAGGGATGGGGATCCCCTGTTCCGGTACTACCCATGCTGACCACTTCCATGGGGAGGTTCCCTGTACCAGGATGATGACCCGGGAAGAGGTGGAAGGGGATTATGAGCGGAATACAGGGACGCTCATAGTGGAATGTTTTAGGAATAGGGATTATAATTATACCCCCGGAGTACTGGTAGCGGGCCACGGGCCCTTTACCTGGGGAAAGGATCCGGCTGAGGCGGTATACAATAGTGTTGTACTGGAAGAAGTGGCCAGGATGGCCCTGTATACGGTCCAGTTAAGCGGAGGGATGAAGTATCTGCCGGAATACATCCTTGATAAACACTTTTACAGGAAACACGGGGAAAATGCCTATTACGGCCAGAAATAGACCACTGGAAATCCGGGAAAGAAGTCAGGGAAAAAGGAACCAGTGTCAAAAAATCCATGAAAAAGTGATATAAAAAAGGAGGAGAAAAATGATAGATTACAGTCTTTATGAAGTATGGTTTGTGACGGGGAGCCAGCACCTCTATGGTGAAGAAGCCCTGAAGAGGGTTGCGGAAGACAGCAGGAAGATAGTGGATTACTTCAATGAGGGAGAAAGGCTCCCGGTCAGGATTGTATTTAAAACGGTCATGACAGACCCGGAATCCATAAGGGAGCTGGTCCTGGAGGCAAACAGGGACAATTCCTGTATAGGCCTTATCGGCTGGATGCATACCTTTTCACCGGCCAAGATGTGGATTGCAGGACTGAAGCTGCTGCAGAAGCCCTTACTGCACCTCCATACCCAGTTCAACAGGGATATACCCTGGTCAGAGATCGATATGGATTTCATGAACCTGAACCAGTCTGCCCATGGAGGCAGGGAATTCGGTTTCATGGCCTCCAGGCTGCGGATGAACAGGAAAGTGCTTGTGGGCCACTGGCAGGATGAAGAAATAATCCAGGAAATATCAAACTGGTGCAGAGTGGCAGCTGCCTGGCAGGACAGCCAGGGTGCAAAGATAGCCCGTTTTGGTGATAATATGCGGCAGGTTGCCGTCACTGAAGGGGACAAGGTAGAGGTAGAGATAAAGTTCGGTTATTCCGTAAATGGCTATGGTATCGGTGATCTGGTCAAGTATGTCAATGAGGTCTCTGATGAAGCCGTTGACAGGCTGATTGAAGAATACAGAGAACAATATGATATAGTCCCGGAATTACTGGAAGGAGGCAGCCGGTATCAATCCCTGAGGGAAGGGGCCAGAATCGAACTGGGCATGAGGGGTTTTCTTACAGACGGGGGCTTTAAGGGTTTTACCACCAATTTTGAGAACCTCTACGGCCTGAAACAATTACCGGGCCTGGCAGTGCAGAGATTGATGGCAGATGGTTATGGTTTCGGGGCAGAGGGGGACTGGAAGACAGCAGCACTCCTGAGGGCCATGAAGGTAATGGCTTCCGGCCGGGAGACAAGCTTCATGGAATTCTATACCTACCACCTGGAACCGGGCAATATGAAGACACTGGGTTCTCACATGCTGGAGGTCTGCCCGTCCATTGCAGAAGGAGAAAAGAAACCGTCCCTGGAGATACACCCGCTTTCCATAGGTGACAGGGAGGATCCTGTCAGACTGGTCTTCAATGCTTCACCGGGCAGGGCCGTTAATGTCTCCATCATTGACCTGGGGAACAGATTCAGGATGCTGGTCAATGAGGTAGAGGTAGTGAGACCTGATGAGGATCTCCCAAGGCTCCCTGTGGCGAGAGCTGTCTGGAAACCTCTCCCTGACCTGAAGACAGCAGCTGCTGCCTGGATACTGGCCGGCGGGGCCCATCACACTGCTTTCAGCAAGGTAGTGACAGCAGAGATGATGGAAGACTTTGCAGAGATGGCCGGAATAGAGTTTGTACTCATTGATGAGAAGACGGATATCAGGGAATTGAAAAAAGAACTCAGATGGAATGAAGTTTATTTCAGGGAAATCTAAGAGATGGTAAAGGAGGCCGGAATCCTGCCCGTCACTTCAGTGAAGCTGGTGTGGATCAGGCCTCCTTTTGCCTGTTTAGAAAAAGAAACTTACATATTCTACTTGCTAAAGACATATCTGGCATTTATAATTTTAAATGAGAGAATAGTCAAAAAACAAAGAAAAGAAAGGACAGGATAAAAAAATGATCAGACATAGAGTGAATCCCTATCTCCCCTCCTGGGAATATATCCCTGACGGAGAGCCTTATGTTTTCAATGACAGGGTTTATGTATATGGTTCCCACGACCGCTTCAACGGCCATGCCTTCTGTCTGAATGATTATGTCTGCTGGTCAGCCCCTGTTAATGATCTGGGCAGCTGGCGCTATGAAGGCGTGATCTACAGAAAGACAGATGACCCCCTGAATCCGGACGGGCACATGTGCCTTTATGCACCTGATGTCACGGTGGGGCCGGACGGCAGGTATTATCTCTATTATGTCCTGGACAAGGTACCGGTTGTCTCCGTGGCTGTATCTGATACACCGGCCGGCAAGTATGAGTTTTACGGCTATGTCCATTATCCGGACGGGACACGGCTCGGTGAAAGGGAGGGTGATGAACCCCAGTTTGATCCTGCCGTACTCACGGAAGGAGACAGGACCTATCTCTATACAGGTTTCTGCCCTGTGGGTGACAAATCCAGATCAGGGGCCATGGCCACAGTACTGGGGCCGGATATGCTTACAGTGGTTGAGGAACCTGTCATCATAGCCCCCAGTGAACCCTACAGCCGGGGGAGCGGCTATGAAGGGCATGAATTCTTTGAAGCCCCTTCCATAAGGAAGAGGGGGGATACCTATTATTTTGTCTATTCATCCATCGTCATGCACGAATTGTGTTATGCTGTCAGCAAAGATCCCCGGAAAGGCTTTGAGTACGGGGGTGTCATCGTCAGTAATTGTGACCTCCATATTGATACATATAAGCCTGCAGAAAAGCCCATGTATTACGGGGGCAACAATCATGGCAGCATAGTGGAGATAAACGGGGAATGGTATGTATTCTATCACAGGCATACCAATGGTACAGCCTTCAGCAGGCAGGGCTGTCTTGAAAAGATCCATTTTGAAGAGGACGGGACGATCCCCCAGGCAGAGATGACCTCCTGCGGCTCCATTGATGAGCCCCTGCCGGGAAAGGGAGAATATCCCGCCTATCTGGCCTGTAACCTTTTCTGTAAGGAAGAATCCATTTATACAGACTGGACCGGGTCATGGATGAACAACCAGTTCCCCAGGATAACCCAGGACGGCAGGGACGGGGATGAGGAGACAGGCTATATAGCCAATATGAAGGAATCGGCCACGGCAGGCTTCAAGTATTTTGACTGCAGGGGTGTGAGTAAGGTCAGGATAAAGGTACGCGGATACTGCAGGGGAAAATTTGAGGTGAAGACCTCATGGGATGGAGAAGTACTGGGTAGTATTGAGGTCGGTTTTTCAAACATCTGGCAGGAATATTCAGCAGATATCAGGATACCGGACGGGATACAGGCACTGTATTTCACCTACAGGGGTGACGGGAGTGCCAGCCTGGCATCATTTACTCTGGAATAGAGCTAAGGGGGGATCAGTGTAGTATGGTAAAAGAGATTAAGATACCGGCTTCAGGCCGGCCATTCAGGAACAATGTGCGCTTCTGTGTCGGCACAGGGAGATTGGGCCTGGCCTTGCAGAAAGAATATGTTGAGCACCTGAAGATCGTTCAGCAGTCCATAGGCTTCAGCCATATCCGCGGCCACGGCCTCTTCTCTGATGATGTGGGCATCTACCGGGAGTATGAAATGGATGGGGAAAGACATTCCTTCTATAATTTCACCTATCTGGACCGGATCATTGATACATATCTGGAGAATAATATCAGGCCCTTTCTGGAACTGGGTTTCATGCCTGAAGCTTTAAAATCAGGCCCTGAGACAATATTTTACTGGAAGGGGAATGTGACCCCTCCTGCTTCATATGAAAAATGGGCAGAACTGATTACAGTTACATTGAATCATCTCATCGAAAGATACGGAAGGGAAGAGGTAATCAGCTGGCCTGTGGAGGTCTGGAATGAGCCCAATATCGGTTTCTGGGCAGGAACCATGGAGGATTATTTTACCCTTTATGATTATTCGGCTAAAGCCGTCAAGGCGGCAGACCCGCGGATCCAGGTAGGGGGGCCGGCCATCTGTGGTGTTGAAACAGAGAAGTGGCTGAGGGGCTTTTTCGAGTTTTGTATTGAAAATGATCAGCCCCTGGATTTTGTCAGCAGGCACTGCTATACTGCCAATCAGCCCGAAAGGAGGGGCCATTATCTTTATCATACCCTGAATGACCCTACCTATATGATTGAGGAATTGAAGGAGACCAGGGAGATCATGGAGGACTATCCACAGATCAGGAATCTGCCGCTTCATATCACGGAGTTCAACAGTTCCTATGTACCGGTCTGTCCGGTACATGATACGGATTTTCATGCTGCCTATATCGCCCGTATCCTCAGTGAGGCCGGTGAATATGCAGATTCCTATTCCTACTGGACCTTCAGTGATGTCTTTGAAGAACAGGATGTCCCCAAAGCAGTATTCCACGGGGGATTCGGCCTGGTGGCCCTGAATTCCATCAAAAAACCCACCTTTTATGCCTTTGAGTTCTTCTCCAGGGCAGGGAAGGAGCTTCTTTACCGTGATGAGAATCTGCTGGTTACCAGGGATGAGGAGAGATATGTCATCATCGGCTGGAACCCGGCAGGTATGAGGAAAAACAAAAAAAATGCAGCTGAGTCCTATTCCTTAAAACTGCCCTCGATGGGAGAAAAGGCTGTTTTGCTCAGCAAAGAAGTAGGAGGTAGCCATGGCAATCCTCTAAAGACCTGGAGCAATCTGGGTAAACCCCGTAGCCTGACGGAGGAAGAGGTGGCCGTATTGCGGGCTGCGGCAGAGCCCCTGCAAAAGGATGCCAGGCTCTCTGAGGAGAAGGGCCTCTATGAAGTAGAACTGGAGATTCCCCTGAACCACCTCTGTATGCTGGAGATCAGGCCGGTGGAAGACAGGACAGAGAGCTATGCAGGTTATGATGAGGGCTTCCGCTGGATTAAATAAAAAGGACTATATCAAATAAATAAAAGGATAAAGGAGGGAGGGTGTAAGGTGATAAAGGTTGCAGTCGTAGGGGTTGGTGCGATTGCCCCGGCCCACATCAAGGCCTACCTGCAATTTCCGGAGAGGTGTAAAATAGTTGCCCTGTGCGATATCTATCCGGAGAAAGCAGAACGGGGGGCAGAGAATTTTGGCCTGGCTGTGGACATATATGATGACCACAGAAAGATGCTGGATAGAGAAGATATTGATCTAGTCTCTGTCTGTACACCTCCATATACCCATGCAGAGATATCAATAAACTTTCTCCGGGCCGGTAAACATGTTCTCTGTGAAAAACCCATGGCCTCTTCACTGGCAGAATGTGATGAGATGAATGAGGCCGCTGAAGAGAGCGGGAAGATCCTGTCCATCATTGCCCAGAACCGCTTTTGTGCACCCATGATGAAACTGAAAAAGATCCTGGAAACAGGCCTGGCAGGGCAGATTGTCCATGCCCAGGTAGATTCATTCTGGTGGCGGGGCTTGAGTTATTATGACCTCTGGTGGAGGGGAACCTGGGAAAAGGAAGGCGGAGGGCCTACCCTGAATCATGCTGTCCATCATATCGATATCTTCCGCTGGATGAACGGGATGCCCTCGGAGATAACGGCAGTCATGAGCAATGCTGCCCATGATAATGCTGAAGTTGAAGATATTTCAATAGCCATCGGCCGGTATGATAATGGTGCCCTGGCCCAGATTACCAGTTCTGTAATCCACCACGGTGAAGAACAGCAGCTGGTCTTTCAGGGGAAAAGGGCCCGGGTCTCCGTGCCCTGGAAGGTTCATGCCTCAAAGGCAAAGGAGAACGGCTTTCCTGAGAGAAATGAGGAACTGGAGGAAAAACTGAACAATCTTTATCAGGAACTGCCCGGGCCGGAATATGAGTTCCACACCGGCCAGATTGAAGATGTACTGTCAGCCGTTGAAGGGAAGAAGGAAGTACTGGTGGACGGGAAAGAGGGGAGAGAGACCCTGGAGCTCATCACCGCAATCTATGAATCAGCCAGTCTTGGAAAGAGTGTAAAACTGCCCTTGAGCAAGGAGAGCCCCTTCTATACAGCTCAGGGAATTCTCAAAAATGCCCCGCGGTTTTTTGAAAAGAAGGGCAGTATAGAGAACTTCTCAGATGCCAGTATTACTACTGGCGGAAAATATGAATAGTATTTCTTGCCGGCTTCCTGAGAGGGTAAGCCGGGAAGTAGAAGGAATGTTATGAAAATGGATAGAAGTGATGGGATGAACTATGCACCGGAAGGCAAAGTAAAGAGAGTGGCCGGGGAGGGAGAGTTCCCCTTTGCCGCCATAGGGCTGGACCATGGCCATATCTATGGTATGTGTAACGGCCTTACAGAAGCAGGGGGGGAGCTCAGGTATGTCTATGACCCTGATCCGGAAAAAGTCAGGGAATTTCAGAAGAGATTCCCCCAGGCCAGGGCAGCCTCCTCTGAGGAAGAGATTCTGGAAGACAGCAGTATAAAGCTCGTTGCCAGTGCCTGTATTCCGCTGTACAGGCCGGAGCTCGGGCTCCGTGTACTTTCCCGCGGAAAAAACTATTTCAGTGATAAACCCGGTTTTACCAGACTGGAACAGATTGAAAAGGCCAGAGAGAAAGTAAAGGAGACGGGCCTCAGATGGGGGATCTATTTCAGTGAGCGCCTCCATGTAGAGAGTGCCGTATTTGCCGGGGAATTGATAAAAAAGGGAGCCATCGGCCGTGTGGTCCATGTGATCGGCACCGGCCCGCACCGGGCCAGTGTAGAAAACAGGCCTGAGTGGTTCTTTGATCCTGAATATTATGGCGGGATCCTGTGTGATATAGGGAGCCATCAGATCGAACAGTTCCTGTATTATGCAGGTGCAAAGGATGCCAGGGTCCTGCATAGCAAGGTAGCCAATTACAATTTCAAGCAATACCCCAAATTCCAGGATTTCGGTGATGCGGTCCTGGCGGCAGACAATGGGGCCACCTTCTATTTCCGGGTGGACTGGTTTACACCTGACGGCCTCGGGACCTGGGGAGACGGCCGGGTCCTGATACTGGGAACAGAGGGATATATCGAAATAAGGAAGTATATTGATATAGCCCGGGACCCCCGGGGGGATCAGCTTTATCTGGTGGACAGGGAAGGAGAGAAACACTTCCAGCTGACGGGCAAGGTGGGCTTCCCCTTCTTCGGCCAGTTTATCCGGGACTGCCTGGACGGGACAGAAGAGGCCATGACCCAGGAACATATCTTCAAGGCAGCCTCTCTTTGTATCGAAGCACAGGAAAAGGCCGTCTATATCGAGAAAGCGGAATAAGAGGGTGAAAAGATGAAGAGATTAAAGGTCGGAATCATCGGTTGCGGGAATATATCCGGTGTACATGCTGATGCGGTCAGGAAAAGCCAGAGGGCGGAATTGGCGGCAGTAGTGGATATAGTGGAGGAAAGGGCAAAAAGGGCAGGAGAGAAATATCAATGCCCCTATTTTACGGATTATAGAGATATCAGCAATATAGGCCTGGATCTTGTCCATATCTGTACACCTCATTATCTCCACCATTCCATGGCAATTGATATGATGGAGGCCGGCCTGGATGTCCTGGTGGAAAAGCCCCTGGCCGTCAATACTGCTGAAGCTGAAAAAATGCTCAGAACAGCAGAGAAGACCGGAAGGAAACTTGGAATAGTATATCAAAACAGGTTTAATGAGAATGCCCTGGCTGTAAGAAGAATTATTGATGAGAAGAGATATGGCAGAATATTGGGGATCAAAGGAGTTCTTACCTGGTTCAGGGATAAAGCATATTATCAACAGGATCAATGGCGGGGTTTTTATAAAACAGAAGGCGGAGGAGTATTGATAAGCCAGGCCATTCATACCCTTGACCTCCTGTGCTGGTTTGCCGGTGATGTTGAGGCCGTTAAAGGCAGTATAGATACGAGGGTACTGGAGGAAATAATTGAAGTAGAGGATACGGCAGAGGCAGTAATATATTTTAAAAACGGTGTGACCGGCCTTTTTTATGCCAGCAATTGTTTTGCCAGCAACAGTCCTGTTGAGATCGATATTGTCTTCGAAAAGGCCTCGCTGAAACTTATTGGTGATAGATTCCTGCTGAAAGATTATGGTGAAGAGATCTACAGGCAGGATGGAAAAAAAACTGAATATAAATCATACTGGGGCCAGGGCCATGAGAGGCTTATTGAAGGGTTCTATTCTGATATTCTGGAGGGTAGAGAAGGGAATATTATCAGGGCTGAAGAGGGATTGAAGACCCTGCAGGTCATCGAGGGGATTTATTCTTCATCCCGTTCAGGAGAGAAATATTTCCTCGCTGAATTACATTAACAGCCAAAAAATATAAAGGGGTGTTTAAAATTAACAGATTAGTATTGAATGTAGATCTCAGAAAGGGAAAGATCAACAAAAATATCTACGGACATTTTTCAGAACATCTGGGGCGCTGTATTTATGAGGGATACTGGGTAGGAGAGGATTCCCCTATCCCCAATACCCGGGGGATCAGGAATGATGTGGTGGAGGCCCTGAAAAAGATCAATATCCCTGTCCTCAGATGGCCGGGCGGTTGTTTTGCTGATGAATACCACTGGAAGGACGGGGTAGGGCCCAGGGAGAAAAGGGCCAGGATGGTCAATACCCACTGGGGCGGTGTCGTGGAGAACAACCACTTCGGTACCCATGAGTTCCTCGATCTCTGTGAAAAGCTGGGGGCAGAGCCCTATATCTGCGGTAATGTGGGGAGCGGGACCGTCCGGGAGATGCAGGAATGGATAGAATACATGACCTTTGACGGGGAATCCCCCATGGCTGACTGGAGAAGGGAGAACGGCCGGGAGGAGCCCTGGAAGCTGAAATACTTCGGGGTCGGAAACGAAAACTGGGGCTGTGGCGGCAACATGCGTCCGGAATATTATGCCGACCTCTACAGGAGATACCAGACCTATGTGAGGAATTACGGGGATAATAAGATATTCAAGATTGCCTGCGGCCCCAATGCGGGAGACTATAACTGGATGGGAGTACTGATGAGGGAAGCCGTCAATTTCATGGACGGGATCAGTGTCCATTACTATACTGTCCCCGGGGATACCTGGGAGGAGAAGGGTTCTGCCACTGAGTTCGGTACAGAAGAATGGTTCAAAACACTGAAAAAGGCCCTCTGGATGGAAGAACTGATCAAAAAACATGCTGTCATAATGGATAGGTATGACCCGGAGAAGAGGGTGGCCATGATAGTGGACGAATGGGGGACCTGGTATGACGTAGAGCCGGGGACCAATCCCGGATTCCTCTACCAGCAGAATACCATGAGGGATGCCCTGGTGGCAGGGATCACCCTGAATATCTTCAACAGGTACTGTGACCGGGTACAGATGGCCAATATTGCCCAGACCATCAATGTCCTCCAGGCAGTGATCCTGACCAGGGGCAGAGAGATGATAGTTACCCCCACCTATCATGTCTTTGAAATGTACAAGGTACACCAGGATGCAGAACTGCTGGACTTCCATCTGGAGAGTGAGGAATACAGGATGGGAGAAGAGACTATCCCTGCAGTGAATGTATCTGCCTCAAGGGCAGGGAATGGCGATATCAATATCAGCCTCTGCAATCTCAGGGCTGACGGGGAAGCAGTTGTAGAATGTATACTGAACAGTACTGAATTCCTTGCAGGAAGTATTGAAGGAAGAGTCCTCACTGCTGAGAAGATCAATGCCCACAATAGTTTTGAAGAACCGGAAGGGGTAAGGCCGGAAAACTTCACAGGAGCAGAACTGCAGGAAAGGGGCTTTTCCGTCAAACTGCCGGCTGCTTCAGTAGTTCTCCTCACCCTGAAGAGGAGATAATACATGAAAGCCTGTAAGGGGTGTTCTGCATCAGTACGGCTGGGTACGGATGACCTCTATGAGATAATAAAGGAGGCGGAAAGGGACATGGGGGAAGGCCTGGTGGACGGGGAACTCTACAGTGAGCGCCTTGCCCTCTGCAGGGAATGTGCCGGCCTCCTCTATAATACTACCTGTAAATATAGCGGCCAGATAGTCTATGTCCTGGCCAAAGATAAAGATGCCCGCTGCCCTGAACCCGGTGAGGGAAAGTGGTAGGGGGAGATGATAACAGGTCCTGTAATGAGGCTGTAGATTTTTATCTACAGCCTTTTATTTTATCAAAAAAGGGAAAGCGAATTGATAATAAATTGTTGTAATATATAGGTATTGGTGCTAAAATAAAAAGAAACAAAAGAGGAGGCCTGGATATGAGAGGGATAATAACTGTAATCGGGATGGATAAGATCGGGATTATCGCGGGGGTCAGTACACTCCTTGCTGAGAACAGGGTAAATATACTTGATATCAGCCAGACCATCCTGGGGGAGTACTTTACCATGATGATGCTGGTAGATATGGAGAAGATGGAGCTTTCCCTTGAAGAGATCAAGGAGAAATTGAACGGGCTGGGAAAGGAACTGGGGGTCTCCATAAAACTGCAGCACGAGGATATCTTCCGTTCAATGCACAGGATATAAAAGGGAAGGTCAGGAGGGAAGGCTTATGATAAATCAGTATGAGATAATGGAGACAATACAGATGCTGGAAGTTGAAAAACTTGATATCAGGACAATAACCATGGGGATCTCCCTCAGGGATTGTTCTGACAGTGACCCGGAGAGGGCCAGGCAGAAGATCTATGACAAGATATGCAGCTATGCCGGGAGACTTGTTGAAGTGGCCCGGGAGATAGAACTGAAATATGATATACCCATAATCAATAAGAGGGTTGCCGTAACACCCATGGCCATGGTGGCAGAGGCCAGTGAAGAGGAAAATTATGTGAAGTT
>JAAYLO010000123.1 GCA_012521855.1 Halanaerobiaceae bacterium | reverse complement strand
GTGTTACTTCAATATTTTTGCCATAAGTCATAACTTTGATCACACTACCCACTCCTCTCTAAATTTAATACCAGGGCATCAAAATATTAAACTGTTGTATAATTAATATTCGACAAAAAGATGATTAATTCCTTCTTATATATTCCATATTTCTTCACTCATAATTATGTATTTTTAGTATAAAAGAAATTGGTTATTACTAAATATGTCCTTAATGTTAAAAAATATACCTGTGACATGATTATTTAAATTAAAAAGGTCCTGAATACGTAAGTAATCAGGACCTGGGTTGCTATATTATAAAGAATCCATATTCATTTATAATTTAACAACATGACTGGCCTGTGGGCCGCGATCTCCTTCAACTATTTCAAATTCTACATCCTGCCCTTCTTCAAGGGTTTTAAAACCATCTTCCTCTATTGCTGAGAAATGTACAAATACATCATCACCATCTTCTCTTTCAATAAAACCATAACCCTTTTGAGCATCAAACCATTTTACCTTTCCAGTGAAAATCATTATAAAACATTCCTCCTAATTAATCTTAAATGGGTTAATCTTCTGGCCAGTTTTGATTTTTCCCATTATAAAAACACTATAACACAAGCAGAGAATGTTTGTCAAACAAAATCATATAAATATTGTCTGTAATATAAAATATCCTTCTAATATGTACATGCTGTTGCTATGGTTAAAACCAGTATACGGGAAGCCCCGCCAACCTCTTTCAATAAACGGCTTATCTCATCAGCTGTTGCACCAGTAGTAAAAATATCATCTACCAGAAGTATTACCTCCCCGTTGAATATATTGTCTTCTATTGTAAAGCAGCCTTTTAGAAGGTCCCTGCGCTCATTATATGCATATTTAAATAAAGGGGGAATATCTCTTGTTTTCCTGACAGCAGTTGACAGAGGAATCCCGGTTTCTCCTGACAATCCTTCAGCAATTAACTGTGCCTGATTGAACCCCCTGAGGAGCATACGATTATCATGAATAGGAACAGGGAGTAAGCGGTCTATTTTCTCCGAAAGATAATAATTTTCTAAACTCAAAACCAATAATTTAACCAATGGACGAGTTATTTTTAAGCAGTGTTCATATTTAAATTTCAGTAATAATTTTTTAAGTAAACCATCATAAATTCCCACACTTCTCGCCATATCAAACCTGAATTTATACTCCTGGCAAAAACTGCAGATCTCCTTGTCACTCTCCAGCTCTCTTCCGCAAATAGAGCAAAAATGTTCTGATAATTTCACTCCTGATAAACAATGATCACATAAAAAACTTATCTCTGAAAAGAGATAAGTCTCACCACAATTTAAACAGGTATATGTATCAGGATAAATTATATCAAGAATCAAACCCCCCACCACTTTTCAGCCTACTACATCATGCATATTATAATTCTGCTTTATTTTTTCTATTTTTTTTCTGGCCCTCTGCAGTGCATTATCAACTGTTTTTATGTTTACATTCAGATTTTTTGATATCTCCTGATAAGATCTATTTTCTAAATACTGCATGAAAACCTCTTTTTCCAGCTCAGTTAACTGTTCATCAAGAAATCCGAAGAGCCTCTTTAATTGTTCCTGATAAATATATTTATCCTCCAGGTTCCTGTCACTATTGGGCAGAATTTCCGTATAACTTCTACTTCCTTCACCAAAGTCTATACATTTATCTATTGACGTAGAGCTGTTTAGAGGTATATGCTTCTGCCTGTTTGCTCTCTTAATGGCAGATACCAGTTGCCTATGTATACATAATTGGGCAAAGCCCCGGAATGAAGCTGCCCTGTCTTCCCTATAATCCCTGATAGCTTTATACAAACCAACGAGCCCTTCCTGTATAACATCTTCCCGGTCCAATCCCTTTATAAAAAAATACCTGGCTTTAGCGTAAACTATATCCATATTGTTGTTTATTAGTATCTCTATAGCCTGATCATCACCATTTTGAGCCTGTTTAATGACCATCTCTTCCTCTTTCTCCTGTTTGTACATATCTTTAATCACCCCTTTAAAGATATAAACACTCACTAAAACCTGAATACCTTGTCAAAAGGAATGTTAAGTTCCATCAGGGTAGCCATAACCAGAATAATAATTAACACATAAATTATCTTATCAATAATTATTTCACTCATGCCCGAACTGCTGCCTGCCCGATTTATTTTTTTTGCAGTTGATTTATCTACTATATTATCACCCCTTAATTATGCATTAAGTCTATTTATATCTCCATATCAAAGCCGAAATGCAAATTTATATCATCAGGTGCCCAGTATGTATTCCCAATTCCCAATAACAGTTTAGTATCACTGTTCAGAGGGTATATATAGCCC
>JAAYLO010000122.1 GCA_012521855.1 Halanaerobiaceae bacterium | reverse complement strand
TTGATCATTTTCATACAGGCGGTGTATTATACCTTCTGCTTCATTTTGTGAAATCGGCCCTTCCAGACTGCTTACTAACTCCTGTAGATATTCCTTTTCAGAATCTATTTCTACTCTTATTATCCGGATATATCCTCCGCCCCCCCGCTGGATCTCCACTACATATCCCTTTTCAAGGGGAAACCTTGTTTCCAGAACATAATTTATCTGTGAAGGAGCACAATTAAAGACACTGGCAAGCTGGTTCCTTTTAATTTCAACCTGCCCCTGGTATCGTTTAATTAACTCTCTTATATAACGTTCAATCTGATCAGATATGCTGGACATTTCTGCACCTCCTGATTTTTTAGACTTTGACTTATCTTGACCTTCCTATTTATATAATACTACAAATTTAAAAAAAAATCAAGAGAGAAAAGCAACTATTCTAATTATCTCCCTCAAAATTCTTATCATACAAAAAAACCGCCACTTTTTTTTAAAAATGACGGTTTATTATCGCTTCCTCTGTATATCGGGAAGATGGATTCCAGAGAAGCCACTCATTTATTCCAAGGCTTTCAGCAGCATTTATCTGGTCCAGTATTTCCTTAGAAGTATATCTATATCTCAGGGAAAAATCCTGCAGCCATGGCCTGATTGTTACATGATCTTTATCTTTTATCTTTTCTTTAGCATCAGTCAAACTCCTTCTTATAATCTCGCCAGGTTGACTTTCCGGTATGGCTATACCATAAGAACCTTCTGCATAATGTGAAGGGTAAACCATTGGGGAAATTATATCTATTATATTGGTTAATTCAGCAAAATTCTGTCCAATCCCCAGGTCATCTTTTGCTGTGGTAGTCAATCCGTATACGTCAATTGACAGGGGAATATTATATTTATTCAGGCTTTTTTTACTATACCAGAGAAAATCAGTTATTACTTCTGACATGGTTTTATTATCCGGTATTACCACTCCTATGGGAGCGTCAGCAAGGGCAGGATACCTTATATAATCAAACTGTATCTCATCAAAGCCCATTGCCACTGCATCTAAAGCCAGCCCAAGATTGTAGTCCCATACCTCTTTATCTGTTGGTTCTACCCAGGAAGAACTCCTGGTAATCTCACCTGTCTCTTTATTGATTAATTGCATTGCCAGATCTGGTCTTGATTGAGCCAGAAGAGAATCCTTAAAAACAGCAATACGGGCAATAACATAAATCCCTTTATAATGAAGCCGTTGTATTAATGCCGGTAAATTTTTTATTTTCTGTTGGTTCGCCCCAATCTCTCTGGCCAGAGCAATATCAGAAATATAGCTTAGATAACCGTCCTGATCTTTTATGTCAATGACCATAGTATTAATAACAGATCTTTCAGCAAGTTCAATCAAATGATTCATTCTATTCGAACCTGCAGCCCACCCGGTTACATAAATCCCCTTAACTTTAAATTCAGGTATGTACAATTTTTTGTCAGTATCCAGTCTGAATTCTTTTTTAATAAGTCCTCTATCCAGATTATAGGTAAGCTTCATCTCTCCCCGGGCATCCTGTACTAAAAAAACAGAATATATTATAATAAGCAATAATATCGAATATTTCAAGCATTTCATGTATGTTAATGCCTCCCCGACCAGGAAATTACTCTGTGGATACTTATGTATCATAAGTATTATAACATACTTCTTATTAGAATAATATAAGTATCTCTTTGCATTATCTGGTATATCATAATTGGAAGAAATGAACCTTGCCGCTAAATACACAAAACTTTATAAAATAAAAATGGCTCCCCGAGCAGGACTCGAACCTGCGACACGATGGTTAACAGCCATCTGCTCTGCCGACTGAGCTATCGGGGAACATTTTTTTATTATATCTCTGTTATCACTTAATAATTATAACATATTCATATCCCTTGTCAATAATCTTTTATAAATATCCGCTGCCTTTTTGCGGCAATTATAAAACCTCAATTAGACTCTGAAAATACTGTTTATAGAGAGTCCTCTTGAGGCTTTATCCTGATAGCAAAATAGTATTTTTTCTATTATTTTTATTTATTAAGGAAATAATCCCCTTATCTTTTGTGTTTCAATCAGCCTTTTCATTGCAACCATATATGCTGCTTCTCTGAGTGTTACATCTTTTTCTTCAGCTGTCAGCCATACCTCATTAAATGCAGCATCCACTATGGCCTTTAATTTATTATTACATACATCATCTTCCCATCTATCACATTCCCTATTCTGAACCCACTCAAAATAGGATACCACTACTCCCCCGGCATTTGCCAAAATATCAGGAACTACAATTATTCCTCTCTCTTTTAATATCTTATCTGCCTCATTAGTTGTTGGTCCATTAGCTCCTTCAACAATATATTTTGCACCGGTTTTTTCTGCAATATCAGCATTTATTTGATTTTCTAAAGCAGCAGGCACAAGAACATCTACATTAAGTGTAAGTATATCTTCATTGCTGATATGGCTGACACCCTCTTTATCAAAACCAGAAAGCAATTTTCTTTCCGGGCCAATATAATCCAATAATTCTCGAATATCCAGTCCATCAGGGTTATATAAACCACCTGAAACATCGCTTACTGCAATAACTTTACATCCTTTTTCATATAATAACTGTGCTGTAATACTACCAACATTTCCAAAGCCCTGAATTGCTGCTGTTGTCTCAGTAATATCTTTTTTCATTTCTTTAAGGAGATTTTCAATTGTAATAACAACACCTCTACCAGTTGCAGCAACTCTGCTTGCACAACCTCCTATTACTAATGGTTTTCCTGTTACTACACCAGGAATACTTTTCCCTTTAATAGTACTATAAGTATCATAAATCCAGCCCATTATCTGTGCATTTGTATTTACATCAGGTGCAGGTATATCAATATCCTCTCCTATTATAGGTTCGATCATCATAGTATATTTTCTCGTAAGTCTCTCCAGTTCCTGTTTGCTCAATTTTGCAGGATCACACTGGATTCCGCCTTTAGCACCACCATAAGGTATATCAACAACAGCACATTTCATAGTCATCCAACCGGCTAATGCCCGGACCTCATCAATATCTACATCAGGATGAAAGCGGATACCTCCCTTGTATGGCCCCCTTATTCCACTATGTTGCACCCTGTATCCTTTAAATACCTCTGTTTTGCCATTATCCATCTTTATCGGTATGGAAACCATAAATTCACGCTCTGGATAGAGAAAAACCTTATATTCATCTTCTGAAATACCCATTTTTTCCCCGGATGACTGTACTATTTTTTTGAATTCCTTATAAGCATTATATGTTTCTCCCATTTTTTACCTCACTTTCTCAAATTCTCATCTCCTCAATGCTTCTTTTCAATGCTTCTTTAATTTTATTCATTAGTAAAAACAATAGAAAAGACTTCACCTCCCGTTTTTTGCTGTTGAACTGCTTATATTATAAATCTTTTTAAATACTTTCCCCTTATATATTAAAAAAATCGAAGTATGCAAACTCCGATTCCTGAAAACCTCTATCTATAAAAATAAACTCCGGCAACGACCTACTCTCCCACGAGGTCGCCCTCGCAGTACCATGGGCGCTGGAGGGCTTAACTGCTGTGTTCGGAATGGGAACAGGTGTGGCCCCTCCGCTATTGCCACCGAAGAATTTTTTCACTTCGCTTAATCATTATAACATATTAACTGCTTTTGTCAAGATGCTTTATTCTTTTTTTATCTCCCTTTTCTTACCTCTTACTTCCCTACCTCTTACTTCCTCAACTGTACCCTCAAAATTGCATACAGGAAGTTTTCTTTAGATTAAGCCCTCGACCTAATAGTACTGGTCAGCTCAATGTGTAACCACACTTACACCTCCAGCCTATCTACCTGGTCTTCTCCCAGGGGTCTTACCTCTTTATGAGTGGGATACCTTATCTTGAGGCTGGTTTCACACTTAGATGCTTTCAGCGTTTATCCATTACACACCTGGCTACCCGGCTATGCCCCTGGCGGAACAACCGGTACACCATCGGTGTGCCCATCCCGGTCCTCTCGTACTGGGGACAGATCCTCTCAAGTATCCTGCGCCTGCGACGGATAGGGACCGAACTGTCTCACGACGTTCTGAACCC
>JAAYLO010000121.1 GCA_012521855.1 Halanaerobiaceae bacterium | reverse complement strand
GTCCTGGAACAACAATTACATCCATCTGGTTAACATCTATATCCTGCCTGTCTGCAGGCTCCATGATCCCGAAAACACCTGGTTTCAGATCTTCCCTGCCGTAAATCCGGCTGATCTTTATTTCTTTATTTCTTATGTAGGGCAAGTAGACATCCTTATTTCCCTTCAGCAGTATGTCAATCAGATCATGTGTAATGATTTCATTACCAAAAGAATGGTATAATAAAAACTTTTGCTTTTCTTTTATTTCTTCAAGGTCTAAGAACCTGCTGCTTATTTTTCTGCTGGCCTCTCTAACTTTGCCTTTACAGAGCTTATTCCGGATAAGGATATATCTTTCCCTTAAAGATTCTTTATCCCCCACAATTATCACCTGTTGATTTTTCGTATGGAAAATCCTAAAAAACCCTTTATTATGAAAAAAACTAACCACCGGGTTAGTTGTTGGAAGATTGATTTGACTTCTACTTTATGCTGTTCCACCATGCCGTGTGATTAGTCATTTTGATCCCTGTCATCCAGGTGGGTGCCCTCCTGCCTGGTTTACATGTCCTTCTAAAAAGGCATATGCGCCGCAGACAGAGTCCAGGCTCCCTATGTGTTGGTGTTGGTCAAAAAATACTTTAATCATCACGAACACGGTAGAACCATCAACTCTTCAGGTTATTTATATATTATCATAAAAAAAAAGCCATTGCAAGCAATTCAGATGCTGGTAAATAATGTTATCATGTAATATCTCCTTTTTTACAGGTACAAGTTTATAATAAAAGCATTTCAGGAAGTGATTTTATTGTTAGCTGATTCACTTACTACAAGTTTACTGATGGCTGTCATTGTTGAAGTAGTAACAAATGGTATCAAGTCTGCCCTGCCCTTTATAAAAGCAGTGAACAATAAAAACGGCAGCAGAATAACTGCAGCCATTGTCGGCATTGTCCTCTGTATAACAACAAATCTTGGGATTCTAAACAGGCTCAGGATAGATATATCTATAAAATTACTGGATTATATCATTACTGGCATCATTATTTCCCGTGGTGCAAACGCAGTTCATGATATCAGCTCTGCCTTTTACAGGAATAATAAAAAATATTGATTACAAAAAACACCATCCAATTAAAATAATCAGATGGTGAATAATATTGACACTATTTTTTTATTGATATACCCAGTTCTTTTAACTGCTCTTCCGTAACCGGTGCTGGTGCATCGGTCATCAATGAAGTTGCTTTCTGGGTCTTGGGAAAAGCAATTACATCTCTCATTGAACTGGCACCACTCATAGCATAATCAAACGGTCCAGACCAAAGGCAATCCCGCCATGTGGAGGGACACCGTATTCAAATGCTTCAAGAAGAAAGCCGAATTTATCCTCTGCCTCTTCCCTGTCAATATTCAGGGCTCTAAAGACCTTTTCCTGAAGTTCACGATTGCTGATACGAATACTGCCTCCGCCAAGCTCTTCTCCGTTGTAAACCAGGTCATAGGCCTGGGAACGGACCTTCAATGGTTCACTGCTAATAAGCTCTATATCCTCCTCCAGAGGGGCTGTAAAGGGATGATGCACAGATACATACCTTTTTTCCTCTTCATCATATTCAAACATGGGGAAATCCACTACCCAGAGGAATTTATGTAAACTTTCATCGATGAACCCCTCTTCTCTGGCAATCCTGTTTCTGAGCTGTCCCAGTGCATCTGCAACAACCTTCTTATCATCAGCAACAAACAACAACAGATCTCCTTTTTCTGCTTCCATGATATCCTTAATGGCCTTAACTTCTTCATCCCCCAGGAATTTTACAATCGGGGATTTTATTTCTCCCTCCTTCAGGGCAATCCAGGCCAGACCCTTTGCCCTGTATTCCTTCACAAACTCTTCATAGCTGTCAATTGTTCTTCTTGGTACATCAGCACCGCCTTTAAAATTAATACCTTTAACCTGCCCGCCATTTTTAACAGCATTACTGAAGACCTTAAAACTGCTGTTCCTGACTATGTCAGATATATCTTTCAGTTCCATGTCAAAACGCAGATCCGGCTTGTCTGTACCAAATCTCCTGATGGCTTCTTCATAGGTCATAACAGGTATTTGCTCCGGCAGTTCAATATTTATGATTTGAAATACCTTCCGCATCATTCCTTCTGAAAGTTCAAATATATCATCCCTTGTTATAAAGGACATTTCAATATCTATTTGTGTAAATTCCGGCTGTCTGTTGGCACGGAGGTCTTCATCCCTGAAACAGCGTGCAATTTGAAAATACTTTTCTATACCTGCTACCATCAACAACTGTTTAAAAATCTGTGGTGACTGGGGTAAAGCATAAAAACGGCCAGGGTTTACTCTGCTCGGCACAAGGTAGTCACGGGCTCCTTCAGGTGTACTCTTTGTCAGAATAGGGGTTTCTATTTCCCAGAATCCCTTTTCATCCAGATAATCACGGACTGTCTTAACTACCCGGTGACGTAAACCCATGATATCTCTCATTCTGGGCCGCCGTAAATCCAGATAACGGTATTTTAGGCGTAAATCATCAAAAGCATGAGCATCATCACTGATAACAAAAGGTGTAGTCTTTGCTGTATTCAGGATTTCCAATTCCAGCCCGATCAGCTCAATCTCTCCTGTCTTCATATCTTCATTAACGTTTCCCTCTGGTCTTCTTCATACTTCACCCTTTACTGCAATAACATATTCTGATTTCAGTGATTCTGCTTTCCTGAAGGACTCCTGATCAAGCTCAGGATTGAATACCACCTGAAGAATGCCGGAACGATCACGGAGGTCAATAAATATCATTCCTCCTAAATCTCTTCTTTTCTGTACCCAACCCATTACAACTACCGTTTCACCTATATTTTCTGTAGACAACTCTGTACATTGATGGGTTCTCCTGTATCCTTTTAATCCCTGAGCCATAACAACCCCTCCTATTTGATATATTCCTCTATTTCTTCTACCAGATTATCAAGTGAAATCTCCATTTGTTCACCATTCTGCATATTTTTCAGTATGGCTTTGCCTTTACAAAGCTCATCTTCTACGAGGATAACTGTATATTTTGCATTCATCCGGTCTGCAGCTTTCATCTGGCTCTTTACACTGCGTTCCATATAATCTATCTCACTTATGTAGCCCTTATTCCTTAGCTGATAAATATATTTAAAAGCCGCTTTTTTCGCCTTATCCCCGATTGTTACAATAAATAAGTCCAGGTCTGGTTCACCAGGCAATTCAGCAGATTCCTTTTCCAGAGTCAGCATCAGTCTCTCCATTCCCATGGCAAATCCAACACCAGGGACAGCTTTGCCTCCAAGCTCTTCAGCCAGGCCGTTATAACGCCCTCCTGCTAAGACAGTGTCCTGTGCCCCAAGCCCGGCATATTTTACTTCAAATACAGTATTTGTGTAATAATCCAGTCCCCTGACTATATTGGGATCAATAATATAATCAAGGCCGAGATTATTTAGATAGACTTTTACCTCTTCAAAATGTTCCCTGCAATCATCACAGAGATAATCCAGAACACGGGGAGCTTCTTTTACCGCCTTTGAACAGGATTCCTCTTTACAATCCAGAATCCTCATGGGGTTGCGTTCCAGTCTTCCCTGGCAGTCTTTACATAGCACATCATGGTAATCTTCCAGATAGGTTCTAAAAACTCTAAAATACTCTTTCCTGCACTCAGGACAACCAATACTGTTTATATATAATTGCAGATTCTTTAAGCCAAGTTTATTTAAGTAATTTATACCCAGGATTATTACTTCTGCATCAAGGGCAGGGTCATTTGAACCAAAGACCTCCACACCCAGCTGGTGAAACTGGCGGAAACGCCCGGCCTGCGGCCTTTCATATCTAAACATCGGCCCGATATAATAAAATTTTACAGGCAGGGACTGGCCGTATAATTTGTTTTCCATAAAAGCACGGACAATTGATGCCGTTCCCTCAGGCCTTAGAGTAACACTCCTCCCTCCCTTGTCAGTAAAAGTATACATCTCTTTTTCCACCACATCTGTAGTATCCCCAATACCCCGTTGAAAAAGTTCAGTATATTCAAAAATGGGGGTTCTGGCTTCATGATAATTGTATACAGCCATCAAATCTCTGTAGACCTTTTCAACATACTGCCATTGTAAAGAAAGAGGGGGCAAAATGTCATTTGTCCCCCGTGGTGCCTTCACGTTCATTTTTTCACCTCATATTTAGATTACTCGTCATTTTCCGGAATATCATTTGACTCTGTTTCACCGGATTCAGGAATCACATTATCATCATTATCAGCATTGTCCTCAATACTTTCATCCTCAGAATCCAGTTCTTCAGAAGCCTGTGTCTGTTATTCCTGTAATTCCATCATTTTTTCATTTATTTCATTGATCCTGTTTCTTTCATACTCTGCTTTTTCGCTCTCACCAAACTGAAGATAGGCGATATACAACTGATAATGTGCTATAATATCTTCTCCAGCAAAAGCAGAGGCATTATCAAGCATACTTAAAGCCTTTTCCTGATAGGGCACTTCCAGTGTATATAACATCATCCCGTAATTATAATACAATTCCCAATCCTCAGGATAGTTCTCAATTGCCCTGTCATATGCCTCAATGGCTTTTTCTATCTGCTCATTATTCAGATAAGCCTGTGATAAATAGGCATAAGTCATTGGATAAACATAACCTTCTTCCAGGGCCTTTTCAAGTTCTGATATGGCAAATTCATAATCACCATTAACAAGCCCGTGGTAACCGCTTAAAAGAGGATCTTTGATGATAATTTCACTCTCTTCCCTGAGCTTCAGCAGCCATTCTGTAAAGGCTTCCTGCTGTTTTTCTTTCAGGAGGTTCTCCCTTAATTCTTCTTTTGCTTCCTCGTATTCTTCTCCTTCTGCCAGTTTTTTATCCAGTATTTTTATGAGATAATAGGAGCTTTCATCTTCAATTATCTCACTCAATTGGCCTATTTCAAGTGAAAAGGCCTTTTCTGTAATATCGTCAGGCAATAAACTGTTTTTCCGGCTGAACATTCCAGGCTCCACAGTATAAAAATCACTGTATTCTTCAGCAATTACTGCAAAATCAGAGCCTTCATTAATCTTCATTAATGCTTCTTTAATGCTCTGTTCTGCCTTTTCTTTATCTTCAGCAAAAGCCTTTTCAATGAGCTGTAGTTTAATCTCTTCATATTCATTAATTATTTCTTGTTCTGTAACATGAACATCAGCATACGCCAGTTCCTGTACCTGTTCGATTCTGCTATTGGAACCAAGGACAGTCCTGACATCTTTCCGGAAATCCGCAATGCTCTTTTTGTCTTTTTCCAATTCTTTCTTCAGCTCTTCTTCGGTCATCTGGAAATATTCCAGGTACTCATTCAAATATTCATCAATATCTTCCTCTGTGACCTTTTCCTTTATTCCTAATTTATCTGCTTCCTGAAATACCAATTCAGTATTGATCATGGTATTTAATAACTGATACCTGACAGGCATTTCCTGGGCCCGTGTTAAACTAACCCCAAGAAGATTTTGTCTGGTGTAATTATAATAATCCTGATACAAAATACTTTTTCCATTGACAACTGCAACTTCCAGATCACGTATACTGACATTTCCAAACCTGCCAATACCGTAATATATCCCTGTTATTACCATGGCTGCAACAATAATAATTATTATATATTTACTATAACTCCTGAGTTTTTTAAACATCTTTTCTCTCCTTTCAATAATCAACTTTTATTTTATCTCAATAATAAAAACTTGTCAATATAGAAATTTTTTGAATTCTCCTATCGTTGTTGCAGGACCATGACCTGGATAAACCAGGGTATCAGGAGGTAATTTGATTATTTTTTCAAGAGAAGAGAAAAGAATTTTTTGATCACCTCCAGGAAGGTCTGTCCTGCCATAGGCATCCCTGAAAATAAGGTCGCCACTGAAAAGAATCCCTTCTTCCTGGTTATATAGGGAAATCCCGCCAGGTGTATGACCTGGTGTAAATAAGACCTTGAATGAACCCACCTCGTCTCCCTCATCCAGTAAAATATCTGCAGTTTCCAGGGATATTTCAGATCCTATATAAACAGAAAGGTTCATTTCTGGATCAGATAAATAAATATTTTCAT
>JAAYLO010000120.1 GCA_012521855.1 Halanaerobiaceae bacterium | reverse complement strand
TGGCAATGCACTGAAACTGGAGGATTATGAAACTGAAAAGTATGATGTAATTCTCTTAATGGGCCCACTGTATCATTTAGTGGATGAAAGGGACAGAAAGTCTGTTGTTGAAGGGAGTTTAAGGTTGTTGAAGCCCGATGGAATTATTTTTGCCTCATTTATATCCAACTATGCGCCACTACAGGATAATTTAAAAAACCTGTACCCGATCGATGATGTTGATGTGCTGCTCGGATATTTAAAGGATGGTGTAAATGAGGGGGATGGTGGATTTACAACAGCCTACTTTAGCAGCTCCAGGGAAGCCAGGGATTTGATGAATAGTTTTGGATTACAGGAACTGGTCTTTGTTGGAATTGAAAACATCCTTGCGGCTAAAGAAATAGAAATTAATCAACTGGAAAAAAGTGAGTATAGAAAATGGCTGGAGATATGCTATAGATTGGGACAGGATGACAATCTAATTGGAACCAGTGAACATTTCCTGTATATTGGCCAGAAATGACACAGGAGAACTGTCCCCCCTGTGTTAAGAAAGGGGTATATTTTTATGAATAACAAATTTTTTAGAATTGGAGCAGGAATATTACTTGTTTTTTTAATAATTTATGTCGGCACAGAAATTAACTGGGTTTTTCACCCATTTGCTGTGTTGTTTCAAACCTTATTTATTCCTATTATTCTGGCAGGATTTTTTTATTATTTATTAAGACCAGTGGTAAAAATTTTTAATAAAAAGCTGCCAGCTGTCCTTTCTGTATTATTGGTATATTTTATTTTGCTCTGTATTGTTACAGGTTTCCTGGTATTGTTGGGTCCTGTACTGAAAAGACAGTTTTATGGTTTAATAAATAGTATGCCTTTCATAGTTTCTGAAATTCAAAAGAGAGTAACCAGTATTAAGGAAATGAATATTTTTCAGTTGGAACAACTGGCAGAAGTTCTGGATCTGGAGAATTTGTTCATTGAATTGGGGGATTTGATAAATCGTCTGTTGAGAAGTATTACAGCCAATATTTCCAATATTATCAGCCTGTTAGCAAATACAGTACTCAGCATAATTATTGTTCCTTTTATTCTTTTTTATTTGTTGAGAGATGGGGACAGGTTAGGTACATACATTATAAATCTCTTTAAAGAAGAAAAACGCAAACTGGCCCGCTCGATACTAACTGATATAGATCAAATCTTAAGTGCATATATACAGGGACATGGTCTTGTCTGCCTCTGTGTAGGGCTGCTTTGCTATATTGCCTTTCTTGTAATAGGATTGGATTACGCCTTATTACTGGCAGTTATAGCAGGGCTCACTGAAATTATTCCTTATTTCGGGCCCTGGATAGGGGCAATTCCTGCTGTTGTTGTAGGACTTTTTCAGTCAACGGGAACAGCCCTCATAGTCATTATAGTTATAGTTATTGTACAACAGATAGAGAGTAATTTTATTACACCACAGGTTATCGGGAAAAAAATGAAAATCCATCCTATTATAATCATGTTTCTAATCTTGCTGGCCGGCAGACTGGCAGGTTTAATTGGAATGATTATGGTTGTTCCTGTTTATGCAGTTTTCCGGGTGATTGTTACATATGTTATGAAAATAAGAAAAGGGGAATTAAAACTTTAGAATGATAAAAGGGCGGTTTGCCGCCCTGTTAGTGTAAAATAAGTTTTGGAGAAATATTAAAATAAAATAGAAAGAAGACTCCTTATTTGATAAAATGTTAAGTGACAAACAAAACATTTAGAAAGGAGTCTTCTTATGAATACTATTATACAAC
>JAAYLO010000119.1 GCA_012521855.1 Halanaerobiaceae bacterium | reverse complement strand
GTAAAGAACTGGATATAGAATTAAGAGATATACTGAAAGAAAAGACAAATTATGAAATAGATTTTTGCTTCTATCTTGTAAAATAATCACTTATCTTGACTATATATGATATATATTGTAGTATTTTATTAGAGCAATTATTGTAAAAAGAGTATTTAAAATGTATATTGAAATACTACTTATATAAGTAATATAAAAAACTGACAGTATTTTTATATTTAGTGACAAAAATGGAGGGGAGTTAATCAATGAATATCGTACTGGTTGAGCCTGAAATACCGCAGAATACTGGAAATATTGCCAGAACATGTGCAGTAACTTCAAGCTCTTTATATTTAATCAAACCTCTTGGTTTTTCTACAGATGACCGCTATTTAAAACGTGCCGGGCTGGATTATTGGGACAAACTGGACATATATTACTATGATTCTATTTATGATTTAATGGAAGAATATAAAAACAGCAATTTTTATTTCGCAACAACAAAGGCTGCCAGAACTTATACAGAGATAACATATAAAAAGGATGATTTTCTGGTATTCGGAAAAGAAACCGCTGGTTTGCCGGAAAACTTGCTTAAAGAAAATATCAATAATTGTATCAGAATCCCTATGGGAATAGAAGATCGTTCCCTGAATCTTTCCAATGCAGTTGCAATAATCCTCTATGAAGCTTTAAGGCAGCTTGATTTTCCAGGATTATGTAAAAAAGGCATGCTGTCCGAAAAAAAGGACTTTTTTTGCTGATGGAGAATAATAATTATAGAACGAAATATATTCATAAGAAATAATGTTTATTTATTTTTTCTTTACTTTTTATAGTATTTTTTATAAACTTTTTAACTATCGAGGAGGAAAAAAATGAAAAAGAATGGACTTATATTTATTATATTAATATTATTATTATTATCTTTTTCTTCAGTATCTTATGCTGTCAAGTATGAATATGGAGATAGAGGAGAAGAAGTTAAAAGAATTCAGCAGTATTTATATGATATGGGATACGATATTTCAGTTGACGGTATTTTCGGCTATGGAACTCTGGATGTTGTTAAGGATTTTCAATTTAATAATGGCCTTACTGTTGATGGTGTAGTCGGGAAAAAAACCCTTGAAAAAATGGAAGAAATCCTTAAGGATATTACATATGTTGTCAGGGAAGGAGATACACTTTCAGAGATTGCTGTAGAATTTAATACTACTGTGAAATCCATTAAAGAAATAAATAATCTGATATCAGATTTAATAAAAGTCGGCCAGGAACTAAAAATCCCCAAAACCGGTATTGGCGGAGGAGAAGACAGGGTTGTTTATTCAACGATATATCACAAGGTTAAGCCTGGTGACGTTTTATCCATATTGGCTAAAAAATATGGAGTAGATGTTACTACAATAAAGCTGGCGAATAATTTAAAAAGCGACACTATTTATGCTGGACAAACCCTCGTTATAGCTTGCTTGAAAGGGGATTCTAATCAACCATTCAGATTAGAAAAAGGGGCTTTTATCTGGCCTGTTATAGGCCGGATTTCATCCGGCTATGGAGATAGAATTCATCCCATACGGGGAGTAAGGCACTTTCATGGGGGAATAGATATAGCTGTTCCTCTTGGAACAGAGATAAGAGCAGCAGCAAGCGGTATTGTAATAAAGAGTGGTTATCTTGATGGATTTGGTAATACAATTGTCATTGATCATGGTAATGGAATAGAGACACTATATGGACACAATTCAACATTATTAGTGAGGAGATGGATGAAGGTAAAACTGGGCCAGGTAATAGCTAAAGCCGGCAGTACTGGTACAAGCACAGGAAGCCATCTGGATTTTCGAATTTACAAAAATGGTGAAGCTGTAAACCCCTTGCTTTATCTTCCTTGATGATAATCTTTGAAAATAACCTGGATAAAAAAAACAGCCTGAGGCTGTTTTTTTTATACTACTTTCTGTTTTTGTACTTCATTACCCTCCAGCAAAACCCGATCATATGTTTTTCTGTCTTTAAACTCTTCTTTTTTCCCACGGTTCCATTGTGAAACAGGAGTCAAGAATCCAACAACCCTTGAATAGATTTCACATTTTTGTCTTTTTTGTTCAGTCATTTTTATTCCTCCTTGTAAAAATCAGTTTCTTATATTAATGTTTTTAACATAAGGACTTATAATATCTTTAAATTCCTCCAGTTTTTGAGGAGGGAAGCCGTTCAATTTCATCAGTGATGGGTCATATGTGTTTTCAGCCCTAAAGTTTTGAATATAAAAATTTCTGCTGCCCTTTATTAAAAGCGCGATATCTTCCATGTCTTCATTACTATGAATTCCTGGTACTACTGTAGTCCTGAATTCATATTCGATACCAGAATTCATAATTGTCTTTATAGATTCCTGTATTTTAGCTGTGTTTATATTACAGGAACTAATCTCCTTATATCTCTGAAGAGGTCCCTTTATATCCATTGCTATATAATCTATCATTTTTTCATCGATGAGTATTTTTAACAAATCAGGATTACTGCCATTGGTATCCAGTTTTATTTTATAATCCATGTCCTTTACATCCTTAATAAAAACATATAAATCTGACTGCAATGTAGGTTCTCCGCCTGTAATACTGATCCCGTCTATCAATCCCTTTCTTTTTTCTAAATAATAAAAGATATAGTCAAGCGGGAAATATTCATTATGTTTGCTTTCAGAAGGAATCAGCCCGGTATTGTAGCAATAAGAACACCTGAAATTACAACCCTGTGTAAATATAATACTTACAATTTTTCCGGGGTAATCAATCAGGCTTGTCTTCTGAAACCCTGATATTTTCATGAGAATTAACCTCTCGTTCTGCTATATTTTCAAAGATGTTTTAGATTGCTTTAATATAACCATTCTCTGCATCACATATAGGGCAATATTCATGTTCTCCTGCCAGATACCCATGTACCGGACAGACACTGAAGGTTGGAGTTATAGTGTAATACGGCAGCCTGAAATTTTCTGCAATTCTTCTTACCAGTAATTTTGTGCTCTCTATTGATGGTAATCTTTCTCCAATAAAGCCATGAAAAACAGTACCGCCAGTATATTTTGTCTGCAATTCATCCTGTAGTTTCAGGGCAGTAAATATATCATCTGTGTAACCAACAGGAAGATGTGTAGAGTTTGTGTAATATGGTTCAGCATTCTCTTTCTTGACCCTTTCTTCATTGGCAGTAATTATATCAGGGTATTTATCTTTATCAAGTCTTGCAAAGCGGTAAGAAGTACCTTCAGCAGGTGTTGCCTCAAGATTATACATATTATCTGTTTCTTCCTGGAATTCAAGCAGTTTATTCCTCATAAAAACCATGATTTCAAGGGCAAATTCCATTGCTTCGTTATCTGTAATATCCTTACCCATAAAGTTTAAAAGGGCTTCATTCATACCATTTATACCTATTGTATTGAAGTGATTCTGCCAGTATTTCCCGAATCTATTTTTTATATCACGGAGATAAAATCTTGAATAGGGGTAAAGACCGTTTTCGGTAATTCTTTCCAGTACTTTTCTCTTGATTTCCAGGCTATTTTTTGCCGCATTCATCAAAAATTCTACCCTTGCCAGGAAATCTTCTTTACTCTTTGCCAGGTAGCCTATACGGGGAAGATTTATAGTAACAACACCAATACTGCCTGTCATTGGATTTGCACCAAATAAGCCTCCTCCACGTTTTCTGAGCTCACGGTTATCCAGTCTAAGTCGGCAACACATACTTCTGGCATCTTCAGGATTCATGTCAGAATTAATAAAGTTTGAAAAATAAGGTATACCATACTTTGCAGTCATTTCCCAGATAGGTTCATAGACAGGATTGTCCCAATCAAAATCCCTTGTTATATTATAGGTGGGGATTGGGAATGAGAATACCCGGCCCTTGGCATCACCCTCTAACATTATTTCAGCAAAGGCTTTATTGATTAAATTCATTTCTTCCTGAAATTCACCAAGTGTTTTATCCATAGGTTTTCCGCCTATTATTGCAGGCTGATCAGCAATAGCAGGAGAGGGGACCAGATCAAGGGTTATATTTGTAAATGGTGTCTGGAAGCCCACCCTGGTAGGAACATTCATATTATAAATAAACTCCTGCATACATTGTTTTACTTCAGGGTATGAAAGATTATCATAATAAACAAATGGAGCCAGATAAGTATCAAAATTAGCAAAAGCCTGTGCACCAGCTGCTTCTCCCTGAAGTGTATAGAAGAAATTTACTATCTGGCCCAGAGCTGTTCTGAAGTGTTTTGGTGGCGAGCTTTCAACCTTTGTTGGAACACCGCCGAAACCTGTTAATAAAAGATCATATAAATCCCAGCCACAACAATATACAGATAAAGCACTTAAATCATGTATGTGGAAATCTCCATTAATATGTAATTCCCTGATTTCCCTGGGGTATATTTCCTGCAGCCAATACTGGCTGCTTATTTCAGAAGATATATGATTATTCAGGCCCTGTAAAGAAAAACCCATATTGCTGTTTTCATTAACTTTCCAGTTACTCCGATCCAGATAGCTGTTTATAACATTAAGTGCATCTGCAAACAATGCCTTTGCATTTCTTAATTTAGCATGTTGTTCCCGGTAAAGGATATATGCCTTTGCAATATCTGAATAACCTTTTTCAATCAATATTTTTTCAACAAGATCCTGTATCTGCTCAACAGTAGGAGTTCCTGAATCTTTAAAGAATATTTTGAGATAAGATAAAACAGCCTCAGCAATTTCGTCTGCAATATCTGGATTATCTCTGCCAACAGCTCTGCTGGCTTTCAAAACAGCCAGTTTTATCTTGTTTTCATCAAAAGGAACTTCTCTGCCATCTCTCTTTAAAATGCTTTTAATCATGATTATCCTCCTTAAGTAAAATAATTTGTCTTCATTGAGTTCAGACCTGTATCATGCAAAAATATATACTATGACATAATTTTTGTCCTGTCAATAGGGCTTTTGGACTATATATGCCTATATATAGTATTATTCGAATTTCGGAACACTATATATAGTATTCTCTAATATTAAAAAAAGTCCTTCAAAAAAAAATAAAAAATATAATTATTTATCAATTTAAAATAAAAAAAAAACAAAATGT